>JAPKBI010000462.1 GCA_028823475.1 Halioglobus sp.
GTTTTTGCACCCGAGAGATAGGCCCCGGTAAGTGAGTGCTCATTGTTGAGGATATCCTCGAGAGTGCCTGAAGCGACAATCTGGCCCCCATGTATCCCGGCCCCAGGACCGATATCAATAATGTGGTCTGCACTGCGAATGGCGTCTTCATCGTGCTCAACTACCAACACGGTATTACCCATGTCTCTCAAATGGGTGAGTGTGGCCAGAAGTCGTTCGTTGTCCCGTTGGTGGAGGCCAATAGATGGCTCATCCAGAATGTACATAACGCCCACTAGGCCAGCGCCAATCTGAGAGGCCAGACGTATACGTTGCGCTTCACCGCCCGATAGTGTTTCGGCACTGCGGTTTAACGACAGATAACTCAACCCCACGTCGACCAAAAAACGGTAGCGCGCTCGTAATTCTTTAAGAATCTTATCAGCGATTTGACCGCGGCGGCCTTTGAGTTGCAATTGATTAAAGTAAACTTCAGCCTCACCGACTGGCATTGCTGTGATGCTCGGGAGGTTATGTTCATCGACAAACACGTGTCGGGCGTCGCGGCGCAGTCGAGTCCCGTGGCAGTCAGGGCAGGGTTGGGTAGCCAAAAATTTGGACAAGTCCTCTCGCACTGATTGCGATTCTGTGTCTCGATAACGGCGTTCCATGTTGGGAAGAATGCCCTCGAAAGCGTGCTTGCGTTTAAAAACATCTCCTCGATCATTGATATAGGCAAAAGCGATTTCCTGAGTGCCGCTCCCATGAAGGATGATTTTCCGGTGTTTTTTACTCAGCTGATTGAACGGAGTATCAATACTGAAGTCATAGTGTTCAGCGAGCGAATTCAACATGTGAAAGTAGTAGACATTGCGCCGGTCCCAGCCGCGTATTGCACCTTCAGCTAGGCTCGACTCGGGGAATAGCACCAAGCGCTCTTCATCAAAGAATTGTTTGACACCGAGCCCATCACAGCCACTACAAGCTCCCGCTGGGTTGTTGAACGAAAATAGGCGAGGCTCCAACTCGTCAATACTATGGCCACATTCGGGGCAGGCGAAGCGTGCAGAAAAGCTGATGTCTTTGTTTTTGTCTTCCATATAGCTAATAGACGCTAATCCATCGGTCAGGTTCAGCGCGGTCTCAAAGGATTCTGCCAGACGAATACCAAGATCCCCTCGAACCTTAAAGCGGTCTACGACCACCTCGATACGATGCTTTTTCTTTTTATCCAACACTGGCACATCGTCTAGGTCGGCAACGATTCCGTTAATACGTGCGCGGACAAAGCCGCCGGCCCGCAGTTCCTCCAGCGTATGCAGGTGCTCGCCTTTGCGGTCGCGTACTACTGGAGCCAGCAGCATGAGTTTTGTTTCTTCGGGTAGTGCCAGGACCATATCCACCATTTGACTCACGGTCTGAGCCTGCAGGTTGATGTCATGATCAGGGCAGCGTGGCTCTCCAACCCGGGCGTACAACAAGCGCAGGTAATCGTAAATTTCGGTGATAGTGCCAACCGTGGAGCGGGGGTTGTGGGAGGTCGACTTCTGCTCGATGGAAATGGCTGGTGATAGGCCCTCTATGTGGTCTACATCAGGCTTTTCCATGATTGAAAGGAACTGGCGGGCATAGGTCGACAGCGACTCTACGTAGCGGCGCTGGCCCTCAGCATAGAGGGTGTCAAAGGCGAGGGAGGATTTACCGGAACCCGACAGGCCAGTGATTACCACTAATTTGTCCCGCGGGATATCTAGGTCGATGTTTTTGAGGTTGTGTGTTCGTGCCCCGCGTACTTGTATAGTGTCCATAAGAACTCTGGTGCCGCCTTGAAATCTAAACCCGATATTATATCCCTAGACCTAGGTGCGAGGCAAAAACCTCGCTTATATTTTCCCGCATGGTGGTGTTTGGATGTCCTGTAGAGCGTGGAAATGATAGGATCATCTGCTGTTTTTCCAGCCACTTCTTGGTGAAATACGCATAGTGATTACTGAAAACCCCATGACAGGGCGCGAGCGTCGCGCGGTAGGTTCGTTGGCGCTGCTGTACTGCTTTCGCATGCTTGGCCTGTTCATGGTGCTGCCGTTGCTGGCCTTGTACGCGTCAGATCTAGCGAACGCAACCCCAACCATGATTGGACTGGCGTTAGGTATTTACGGTCTGACACAGGCGATATTACAGATTCCATTTGGGTGGCTGTCTGATCGTGTAGGTCGCAAGCCCGTGATTATCTTTGGATTACTGCTATTCGCTTTGGGAAGTGTGATCGCGGCAATGGCCGATAGTATGAATGGTATTATTTTGGGCCGTACACTGCAGGGCAGCGGTGCTATCGCCAGTACCGTGA
>JAPKBI010000463.1 GCA_028823475.1 Halioglobus sp.
TGGCCGCAGAGGTGGGGGCGCAAATATTGCGCAGGGGAGGCAACGCGATCGACGCCGCGGTCGCTACCGGCTTCGCATTGGCGGTGACTTACCCCCGTGCGGGCAATCTCGCTGGGGGCGGATTTATGCTGATCCACCTTGCCGATGATGATAGAGAAACCTTGATCGACTATCGAGAAACTGCACCCGCAGCTGCCAGCCGCGATATGTTCTTAGACGACGAGGGCAACCTCGACAAGCAGCGGGAGTACTTCAGTCTGCAGTCGGCGGGAGTGCCGGGTACCGTGGCAGGCATGCTTTACGCGTTGGAAAAATACGGAACCCTCACCCGGGAGCAGGCGCTCGCACCCGCTATTGCGCTGGCAAAGAACGGCATCCCTGTCTCTTACAGCCTATTTTTTGAGATTAGCGCCAGCGCACGGAATTTGCACAAGAACCCCGCTGCAGAGCGCCAGTTCTTTCAGCCGGACGGATCCGCTTACGCGATTGGCGATATCTGGCGACAGCCTGATCTGGCCTGGACACTCAGCGAGATCAGCGCCGAGGGTATCGACGGTTTTTACGGTGGTGAGGTGGCACAGCTCATCACCGCTGAAATGGAAACCGGAGGTGGCCTGATAACGGCACAAGACCTCGCCGACTACCGCGTGGTCGAGCGACAGCCCGTGCGTGGCACTTACAAAGACTTCGAAATTGTTTCCACGCCGCCGCCTTCGTCTGGCGGCGTGCACATTGTGCAAATGCTGAACATACTCGAAGGCTATGATCTACAGGCCATGGGCCACAACTCTGCAGCCTATCTGCACCACCTAACAGAGAGCATGAAGCTCGCCTATGCCGATCGCAGTCTGTACCTAGCAGATCCGGACTTCGTTGACGTGCCGGTCACTGAACTCATCGACAAAGGCTATGCTCAGCAGCAACGGAGCCGCATCGATAGCAGCCTAGCGACCCCATCAGCAGACATAGCGCCGGGCAAATTATTGGGCAGCGAAAGCACCGAAACCACCCATTACAGCGTCGCCGACCGCTTTGGCAACGTCGTTAGCAACACTTACACGCTTAATTTCAGCTTTGGCTCCGGCATTGTTGTACCCGGGACCGGCATGCTACTGAATAACGAAATGGCAGATTTCGCCAGCAGTCCAGGCAGCGCGAACGCCTATGGTTTGGTTCAGGGTGAGGCCAATAACATCGAGCCCGGCAAACGGCCGCTGTCTTCCATGAGCCCAACCATTGTCTTTCGCGCTGGCAAACCGTGGCTGGCCACCGGCAGCCCCGGGGGCAGCGTGATCATCAGCACCGTGTTACAAACCACGCTCAATGCAATGGTGTTTGATATGAACATCGCCACCGCTGCGGCTGAGCCAAGAATACATCACCAGTGGATGCCGGACGTGCTCAAGATGGAAGAAGGCTTTTCGTTAGACACGGTCAGACTGCTGCAGGCTATGGGACAAAACGTGGATCTTGCGAGCCGCACCACGGGTCGCACCAATTCCATCATGCTGGACGAGGGCTGGTTGTACGGGGCTTCGGACACGCGCCGTCCAGGCGGCTGGGTAGCAGGCTACTGACAAGGGCCGCCTGGACGCTTAACGCTCTTTCAGTCGAAGCTTGGCCGTTTGACGACTGAGTGCCACCAACTGACCGGCACTGTCCCAGTACTCTCCATCCTCCTCGATTATGCCCCGGGTCATATAGCGTGACTTCAGGCGAACCTGCAACGGGCCGGGTGCAGGGTGCGCGCGAACCTGCACTGTCAGTTCAATGGTAGGCACCCAACCCACTAGGCCAAATACGGTAAATATCGGCGGCGGGAAGGCATCGGCAAACATCAGTAAAGCGATAACATCGGGATCACTGCCATCACGATGACTCGCCCAGCCGCAAAATTCACCACTGCCATTGGTCTTACGTTCGCTGAACACCTCATGGCCAGAGACCATGCGGATTTCTACGCGTTCCCTAAATTCAACACCCTTTTTGTCCTTCGCTGGCTCGCACTCGTCCCAGGCAGGATAATGCGGCCTGTCGCTCGCTGACCACGTTTCACCGTTAAGCCTGTCCAAATCAGTATAGGCGGCCGTTACCTTGACCTTCAGCTGCCCTTCCTGGTACATCTTGACCTCGGCAAAACTGGTACTGCGCCCGCCGCCAAGAATGTCCACCCGACACTCAATCGGACCCAGCACAGTGGGCGCCAAATAAAAGGCACTGACGGTCAGCGGGTCCTTGTGCGGTAAAACAGCGCGCAACGCTCGCCCTGCCAATGTCAGCACATAGCCACCGTTGGGAACAGCGCCAATACGCCAGCCCTCATG
>JAPKBI010000464.1 GCA_028823475.1 Halioglobus sp.
CTGGCGGAGCCGGGCTTCAGGGCCATGGCTCCGGGTAGCGGAGTGATCATGTGTGCACCTGTTTCCGTTTGCCACCAGGTGTCTACGATGGGGCAGCGAGAGTCGCCAATCACTTTGTAATACCACTCCCAAGCTTCCGGGTTGATGGGTTCCCCCACGGTACCCAATAGCCTCAGGCTTGCACGTGAGCTGCGAGTGACTGGCTCATCGCCCATTGCGTGAAGGGCGCGGATTGCGGTAGGTGCAGTGTAAAACGTGTTGACTTGGTGTTTGTCGATGACCTCCCAGCAGCGGCCTGCGTCAGGATAAGTAGGCACACCCTCAAACATCAGAGAAATTGCGCCATTGGCGAGCGGGCCATAGATGATATAAGTGTGGCCAGTTATCCACCCCACATCAGCTGTACACCAGAAAACGTCACCTTCGCGATAGTCAAACACATACTTGAATGACATGGCCGATTGCAGGAGGTAGCCGCCAGTGGTGTGCAGAACCCCTTTGGGTTTTCCGGTGGAACCTGATGTATAGAGTATGAACAGAGGGTCCTCTGCATCCATGGACTCGGGTGTGCAATCGCTGTCTGCGCTGTCAACTGTGTCGTGGTACCAGATGTCCCGGTCTTGGTGCCATTCGATATTCCCGCCGGTGTGTTTTACAACCAGGCAGGTATGAATATTGGGGCAGGCGGCCAGCGCCTTGTCTGCATTGGCCTTGAGTGAGACCTTCTTACCTCCGCGAACACCTTCATCCGCGGTGATCAGAGTCTGACAGTTTGAGTCCAATATTCGATCTTTAAGGGCTTCTGGAGAAAATCCGCCAAACACCACCGAGTGCACAGCACCAATGCGGGTGCAGGCTAACATCGCAAAGGCCGCTTCAGGAATCATCGGCATATAGATACAGACCCGGTCGCCCTTGCGCACACCGCGAGCTTTTAGAGTGTTGGCCAATCTGCAGACGTGATCTTTCAATTCACCATAGGTAATGTGTTTGCAGTCGGCCGGATCATCGCCTTCCCAGATCAGTGCTGTCTGGTCAGCTCGTTGGGGTAGGTGCCGGTCAATGCAATTGTAGGATACATTGAGCTTGCCTCCGGCGAACCATTCGGCATCACCCTTGCTGAAATCATAGCGGACAACGGTGTCCCACGTGTGATCCCAATCCAAAAATTCATTAGCCATCTCTGCCCAGAAGGTTTCAGGATCATCCAATGACTGCTGATACATATCCCGATAGCGTTGAGCATCTATATGGGCGTCGTTGAAATTGGCAGGTACTGGACGGGTGAGAGAGATAGGCATATGGTTTTCCCCTAATACATTTGCGCAGCACAAGACAATACGTGCCCGGCTGTGTTGTGCAAGCCGATCGCTGACAACGGGATAAAAAGAATGCGGGTTTAGTGGCCGCTGGCCAGCATGCCCCAATCGGATACTGGGTTGAGTGACAGCCTCACGTTGTCAATAAGACGCGTGGAGCCCAGACAAGCTGCCGCTAGGATAACAATTTCTTCAGTGTCTTCCGTAACGGCAAGAAGAGTGTGGGCATCGCGAACGGCAAAGTAGTCTGCATCAAATCCCGCCTGCAGTAACTTGATACGTGCGTGTGATTCCAATTCAAAAAAGTTGTCAAAGCCACACGCGATAGCTTCGCGGCAACTATTAAGAATTTGGTTTAATGTGGGCGCGATACGCCTTTGCTCAAAAGAGAGGTAACCGTTACGAGAACTTTTGGCCAAGCCATCCTCGTCACGGGCGGTGGCGACACCGACGATGTCGATAGGTATACACAGGTCTTTAACCATTTTTCGGACAATAGACAGCTGCTGAAAGTCCTTCTCACCGAAAACCGCTATGTCGGGCTGTACGATATTGAATAATTTGCTAACGACGGTGGTAACGCCGTCAAAATGACCTGGTCGGCTACTACCACAGAGCGTTTCACCCAAGTCAGGAACGTGCACGAGAGTTTGAGACTGCATTCCTTCTGGGTAAATGTCTTTTACACCAGGCGTATACAAAACTTGAACGCCTTCGCTAAATAATTTTTCTTTGTCAGCGACCAGTGTGCGAGGGTAGGCGTCAAGGTCGTCGCTAGGACCAAACTGCAAGGGATTGACGAAAATGCTGACGACAACTACGTCACATAGCTGGCGAGCTCTGCGGACGAGGTCCAAATGGCCCTCGTGCAGATTTCCCATCGTCGGGACAAAACCAATGCTCTGACCATTGTGGCGAAAACCGCGAAGAGCGGATTGCAACTGAGCATTGCTGCTATAAGTTCGCATATCTACTGTATCCCTGAGGTCCGGAATGA
>JAPKBI010000465.1 GCA_028823475.1 Halioglobus sp.
GGCGAGGAGTCAGTGCGCATCAGCCGCAATGGCGCCAAAGCCCTGGCAATGGCAGCACAAGCGGCTCCAGCTTACGCTCCGCCAGTGTATGCCCCGCCGGCTTATGCTGCTCCAGCACCGGCTCCGCAGGCACCCGTCGCGCCAGCAGCACCTGCACCTGCTGCCATCAGTGCCGGCCATATGCTCACATCACCGATGGTAGGCACCTTTTACCGCTCACCCTCACCCACCTCAGCGTCCTTTGTTGAAGTGGGTCAGACAGTGAAGGTCGGCGACATCGTTTGCATTGTCGAGGCAATGAAGATGATGAACCAGATCGAGGCGGACAAAGCGGGTACCGTCGAGGCTATTCTGGTTGAAACCGGTGAACCGGTCGAGTTTGACCAGCCTCTGTTCTGCATCGTGTAAGTCCAGCTAGACCAGCGACAAGCAAAGGAACAAAGCATGCCCATATTGGAAAAAGTACTCATCGCAAACCGTGGTGAGATAGCGCTGCGCATCCTGCGAGCCTGTAAGGAACTGGAAATCCAGACAGTTGCCGTGCATTCCAAGGCGGACCGGGAGCTCAAGCACGTACTGCTGGCAGACGAAGCCGTCTGTATCGGGCCCGCATCGTCTGCCGAGAGCTACCTCAATGTGCCCGCGATTATTAGTGCTGCGGAGGTCACACGGGCAACCGCTATCCACCCTGGATACGGGTTTCTGGCGGAAAATGCTGATTTTGCTGACCAGGTAGAAAAAAGCGGCTTCATATTTATTGGCCCTACGGCCGACACAATCCGACTCATGGGAGACAAGGTTTCCGCCATCCAGGCGATGAAACAGGCAGGAGTTCCCACCGTGCCAGGCTCTGATGGACCTCTGACGGAAGACACTGCACACACCCTTGAGGTTGCGCAACGCATAGGCTACCCGGTTATTATCAAAGCAGCCGCCGGCGGTGGCGGTCGTGGAATGCGTGTTGTGCGCAGTGAAGAGGCGCTGCTCAGCTCAGTACAGCTCACTCAAGCTGAGGCAGCGGCGGCATTCGGTTCAGATGTCGTCTACCTAGAAAAATTTCTGCAAACACCCCGCCATGTGGAGGTTCAAGTACTGGCCGATGGCCAGGGTAACGCCATCCATCTAGGCGACCGGGACTGCTCCTTGCAGCGTCGACACCAAAAAGTAATGGAAGAAGCGCCTGCGCCCGCAATCCCACAGGGCGCGAGGGATGCAGTGACTCAGTCATGTATTAAGGCCTGTATTGATATTGGCTACCGCGGTGCCGGCACCTTTGAATTTCTGTATGAGGACGGAGGCTTCTACTTTATTGAAATGAACACGCGGGTTCAGGTTGAGCATCCCGTTACAGAGATGATCACCGGCGTGGATATCGTCCAAGAACAACTGCGCATCGCAAGTGGTCTGCCGCTATCATTCAAGCAAAGCGAGGTTCAATTTCGCGGACATGCCTTTGAGTGTCGCATCAACGCAGAAGACCCAAAGACCTTCATGCCATGCCCGGGCCTGGTAACGACATTTCACGCCCCCGGCGGACCCGGCGTGAGGGTTGACTCACATCTTTACGATGGCTACACCGTACCACCTTATTATGACTCCCTGATTGCCAAGATAATTTCCTACGGTGAAAATCGGGAAATTGCGCTAGCCAGAATGCGCGTAGCGCTCGATGAGCTGGTGGTAGAGGGTATTCGCACGAATACGCCACTGCACCGAGATTTAGTGCGCGATGCCGCGTTCAAGGCAGGCGGAGTAAGTATTCACTACCTTGAGAATAAGCTAGAAAAATAGCTTCTGAGATTTTCATCCCACTCCTAGCCATACAATGATAGTGCTCACTCAGCCCCCAACGAGCCCTATCGCGCGCGCCGAAGTATCGCTGTGACCTGGTTGCAGCTGCGGCTAGACATCGCGCGCGCAGATGTCCCTGAGCTGGAAGACCTGCTCCTGGAGGCGGGTGCTGTCGCGGTCACCTTGGAAGACAATGCTGATCAACCCCTGCTGGAACCCGGGGTGGGGGAAACCCCTCTATGGAACCAAACGCGCCTTACCGCACTCTATCCGGCGGACACAAAGATGGACCCTATATTACAGGCACTCCCTGATAGCTTGCTGCAAGGGGCCAACCCACGGGTAGATATCTTGGAAGACAAAGACTGGGAGCGCGAGTGGATGCAACACTACCGACCTATGCAGTTTGGACAGCGTCTTTGGGTATGCCCTAGCTGGCTCGAGCCCCCTGATCCGAACGCGGTGAACCTGCTACTGGATCCCGGCCTGGCCTTTGGCACAGGAACTCACCCCACTACTGC
>JAPKBI010000466.1 GCA_028823475.1 Halioglobus sp.
TACAGTGTTTCGTCAGAAAGATACTTGGCCTCGTAATCATAAAATTCGTTTGCGGTCTCAAGCCGTATTGACGGCAAGGCGGTGTCACCCAATATCGCTACGGTGTACTCAGGGCCATCTATAAACTGTTCTGCAAGTACCTCTCCTGAATACTGGCTGGCCAGTTCATAGGCCTGCTGCAATGCAATTGCAGTGTCTGCAGTGCTCATACCAATGCTGGAACCCTCGCACGCGGGCTTGACAAATACTTTGCCGAGGCGATCGATGACTCCCTGCCAATCGACACTAGGGGTGAGTGTAGTGAACCCTGGCGTCGCCACTCCAATACCCTGCCACAGCTGTTTACAGCGTTTCTTATCCATGGCGAGCGCTGAACCCAAAACACCTGATCCGGTGTACGGAATACCCAGTGTCTGCAGCGCACCCTGCATGCTGCCGTCTTCCCCACCCGGCCCGTGCAGTGCAATAAATGCAAGGCTCGCACCCTGCAATTGCAGCGCCCAGTCGGACTGCGCCGTATCCACCGCTAGGACATCAACCCCGAGTGACTGCAACGCGCTCACTACGGTCTGGCCGCTCTGAAGTGAGATGTCACGCTCCGCAGATTGACCGCCCAGTAAGACGACAATTTTGCTCTGACGTAATTGATCAGTGTTCATATAAGCGTCCCCTGCTGGACGACCATGGCGCTCAGATCCTGTGCCAGATGCGCGATAGTGCCGGCGCCCTGTGTGACGACCACATCGCCATCGGTGACTAAGGTCCTTAATAGCTCAGGGACTTCGAGGATGGATTCTACAAATATCGGCTCCACCTGACCGCGCTGGCGAATACTGCGTGCCAGACTGCGGCTGTCCGCACCGGAAATAGCCTCCTCCCCTGCAGAGTAAACATCCAGCAACACCAGCACATCACAGCCAGACAATGCCGCAACGAAGTCCTCATACAAATCGCGGGTACGGGTATAGCGGTGTGGCTGATAAACCATCACTACCCTGCGCCCCGGCCATGCCTGATGCACAGACTCCAAAGTGGCTCTCACTTCGGTAGGATGATGGCCGTAATCGTCCACCAACTGGGCAGTACCGCCAGGAAATACAAGTTCACCGAGATGGGTAAAGCGTCTACCAACACCCCTAAAGCCTGCAAGCCCCTGCTGAATGTCGGCGTCGGACAAACCCTCGTCGCAGGCGACAACGACAGCTCCCGTTGCGTTCAGCACGTTGTGTGTTCCGGGCATGTTCAGGTTGATCGGGAGCGGCGTCGCGTCACCTGGCCTTTGCACGAGGAAGTCGGTCATAAGACCCTTTCGCTGCATATCATAAATTCGATAATCGGCGTCTTCCGAAAAACCGTAGGTGATTACCCGCCGCGATATTTCTGGCAACATGTCGCGCACCACCAGGTCATCGATACACAGCACAGCAACACCGTAGAAGGGCAAGTTGTGCAGAAACTCAAGGAATGTTCGCCGCAGAACAGCTAGGTCGCCGCCGTAAGTTTCCATATGATCCGCTTCGATATTGGTCACCACTGTGACCACTGGCTGCAGGTGCAGAAAAGACGCATCACTCTCATCGGCCTCGGCAATCAGGATTCGACCGGCGCCGAGTTGCGCATTACTGCCAACACTATTGACCAAACCACCAATGACAAAAGTGGGATCCAGACCCGCCTCTGCGAAAACGGCTGCAATCAGACTGGTGGTTGTCGTCTTACCATGCGTACCCGCCACTGCAATACCGTGTCGATAGCGCATCAGTTCTGCCAACATCTCTGCCCTTGGCACCACCGGAATTCTCGTGGCTCGGGCGGCAATAACCTCTGGATTTTCCTCATCGACTGCGCTGGAACTGACGACCACATCAGCACCAGTAATATTGTCAGCCGTGTGGCCAATAAAAACTTCGACGCCTTGTCGGGCCAGCCGCTCAGTAACCGCGCTGGCGCGCAGATCAGAGCCTGCGACCTCATAACCCAGATTTACCAGCACCTCGGCGATACCACTCATGCCAGAGCCACCGACACCGATCATATGTATACGACGAATGCGGCGCATCTCTGGCAGACTGTAAACGCTGGTGTTATCAGGCATACATCAGCTCCTCACAGTAGTTGCTGACGTGCTCGGCAGCATCTGGGGTTGCTGCTGCGAAGGCGGCTGCAGCCATCGTAGATAAGCGCTGTGGACTGCCCAAAAAATCCTGCAATAGGCTCAATACTGAATGCTCATCCATATCGCGCTGGCATAGCAGCGTGGCGCCGCCACAGTCTGTCAAAACACGAGCATTTGCTGTTTGGTGATC
>JAPKBI010000467.1 GCA_028823475.1 Halioglobus sp.
GTAGCGCTTCTAACACAGGCTTGCGCCCATAGATTGTTAACATTCGATCAAAGAACGACTTTATGTCAGCGTAGTTGGATTGCTCAGGCATAGGTGGTCAAGGCGTTACTGAATATCAATGCATAGTACTGCTTTGTAGCGCTCAGTCCATGCTTTCCTGTCTGCTAGCGAGAGCGGTGACTCGGTCGGCAGATTCTTTAATACGTGCGGCAATATCTTCAATTTGAGCACCCGTGATAGGTTTATCGAAGGAACCGGCGACAAAACACATGACCGGGAGTCCGGTGTAGACAAAAACAGGCACGGTGATGGTGCTGATTTCATAGCGCGCCTTCGGGTCTATTCTGTCGAGATGGTAATGCTCATCGCACAGGTCATGCTGGTACTTATTCGCGGCGTCTTCAAGCTCAGTGAGACCCCAGGAGTTGTGGATACGCCCCAGCTCTCCTCGCAGCTGCGTTTCAGCCCGTGTTTTCAGGGCAACCTCATAGCCACGGGCGCGAATGGCGATCAGTGATACTCGCAGCTTTTGATCCAGTTTCTCGTTGTAATCGCCGCGCGAGTCGTGTGCTCTGGTTAGCCACGCCTCGAGATATTTTGCATCGGAGAACGCGGTAAAGCACGCAGCTACTGGGGCTGTATTGGGTAGCCGTAATCCAAGCTGAAATGAATCAATCAGCGGCGTGGCGTGACCGTAAAGGGCAAGTAATACCTGGTGTAACTTGGAACGTCCCGTCACAGCAAAGCCGATTCCGAGATCATTTTGGAGCGCCTCCAGCTCTGGTCTGGCGTATTCCAATACAGGAAACTGTGAGAAGGCTGCGTTTCCGGCGGCGATAATCGATGGCCCGAGCCGATAGGCCTTGGTTTTGGGATGCTGCACCAGAAAGCCGTAGTTGGCCATAGTGGTAAGAATCGCGTGGCAGGTAGCCTTGTTTAGGTTCAGTCGCCGAGTCATTTCGGTAAGCCCAAAAGCCTGGTGCGGGTTGGCCATTAGCAGATCAAGTATGGCCAATGCTCTCGCGGTAGGCTGGGAAAAAAGCGCCACTGTGTTTCTCCGAGGGTATAATCTTGCATCAGGCTCGTTCTATCCTGAGAAGGGACTACGGTATATAGTTTGTATTTTTGTACTAGGTACTCAATCTTACAGTCAGCCACCATGGTATTTCAAGTTTTAACGTCATTTCCTCTTGGTGAGACTGGTGTAGGAGCATTCGCAGAAATTTAAGACCGCTGCGCCAAGGAGACATATTTGAGAGTATTCAGGCTTTATGGGACAAGTGCCTGCCATCTGTGTGAGCTGGCACAGACTATGTTGCAGGTGCAACAAACAACCATGGGCGGATTTAACGTCGAAGAACTGGATGTCAGCGATTCTGATGGCCTGTTTGAGCGCTACGGCGTTCGCATACCGGTGTTACAACACCCAGACAAAAGGGAGTTGGACTGGCCTTTTTCGCAACCCGAGCTACGAGATTTTTTAGATTCCTGATCGGGGGCTTTACGTGTCTTGTCCGACTCGCACGGCGAGCACATCGCAGTTGGCGCCGTGCAGGACACCGTTTGCGGTGGAGCCCATTAACAAGGCCAGCCCATGACGTCCATGGCTGCCCACGACGATCAAGTCGGTCTCAAGTTCTGCCGCCTTGGTGTGTATCTCCACCTCCGGTTTGCCGAGGACGATGTGTTGATGTTGCGCATCGATATTGTGAGTTTCAGACAATCGCAGCATTTGCTGGCTAGCCTGCTGGTGTATCTCTTCCTGTATCCCAGAGAAATCCATAGGAATATCACCGCCATAGGCAAAACTGAGTGGCTCGATAACATGAATCAAATGTAATTCAGCGCCGTCGGGATCAGCAATGGTAAGGCCCTGCCGAAGTATTGAAGTCGTGTCATCACTGAGGTCGATGGCCACTAGAATATTTTTGTATTGAGGCATGACTCTTCTCCAGAATTACAAACTGGCCTCACTTATAGCATACAATACGCGTCGAACAACCCGGCAAAGGGTTTATTTTAGTAGGCATGGCAGAGGGCTGACTTGAAGTAGGTGGATGAATGTTGACATATTTTATTATTATATTTGTTGTAGCGCTGGCGCTGGCGCCACTGAGCCATTTTCTTCCCTCCAAGAGACAGCGTAAAGTTGCCGGTATGCGCGAGTATGCTGCTGTGCATGGCATGTTTGTCGAGTTTCGTGCTTTGCCCGATGTCGGTGGAGTGCCATTGTCAGCCTCCGTTTCAGGCGGGGAGGTGATTTACTATGGACGTCGGTTCCCAAACAAGCGAGCGAGTCCGAT
>JAPKBI010000468.1 GCA_028823475.1 Halioglobus sp.
TCTCACCCTTGACGCCCATTGCCGCCATGGCCCTCGACGCCTCTGGGTGCGGCAAGATGCCAACCCCCCACTGTTGCTCCAACGCCCGTAAGGCCAGATCACGAATCGCCTCATCACCGAGATACAGCAGTACACGTGCCAGCGGGGGGGGATTGTCCCGCTCCGCCCAAGGCACAAAGATAATGTCTGCCAATTCAGACAACTCTTCAATGGTTTCTGGCGCAAGCCCAGCATCGTGTATTAAATAGAGGCCAGCGGCGGTCGTATTGCGCAGCATATCGTCTTTCAAAAGCTGATTCCCTACAGTGTCTGCGTTTGAACTTAGTTTACCAGAAATTTAGGCATATCCAGACGCTCTGTGCAACCCTGCTCTGGCTCATCCGGCTTTCATTCTCCGGTCAACGGGTTAGACTATGTGCCCTACTGGCGCGAAGGTTTAATAGATTCAGGAAGAGGATAATGATGTGGCATATGATTTAACTGGGAAGATAAAAATCATTCAGGAAGCGAAGACATTCGATAGTGGCTTCACTAAACGGGAGATGGTGGTAATCGTTGAAGACGGGAAGTATCCGCAGGAGATCAATATCGAGTTTGTTCAAGATAAGGTGAGCCTCCTCGATTCACTTAAGGCTGAACAGACAGTTACTGTCACTTTTGACATCCGGGGGCGGGAGTACAACGGACGATATTTCAATAATCTTCAGGGTTGGAAGATCGCGACCATGGGCGACGAAAGCACATTTGCTAATGAAAGCGAATCGCCCATGCCCGAGAATTTTACCTCACGTGATTTTGACGAAGGCGATATTCCGTTTTAGTGCTGGCGGGATGCTTCCCTGCGAAATGTCCACTGTGGCAACGTGTTTGCAAAGCCGTTTAGTCGGTGCCTGCTTGGCTCGCATCGTGCACGCAGCCACATCACAAACTCGCCACAGGAACCAAACATGACTCTGACAAACACTCCTGCTGCTCCAAAGGTCTCTTAAGATGACTCACCGTTAAAATGAAGGGTGCAGATTGACCTCCAGCCACGGGCTAGCCCGCATACCAAAATGGCAACACGCCTTCCTAGAGCGGCACCGGCTAAGTACTGATTATTTGGAGACAGCGCTGCAGTGGTTCACCCCGGTGACACGCTCTCTTGTGAAACTTCAACGTAAAGCGAATCGACCAATATTGGTCGCACTCAACGGCTGCCAGGGGTCAGGAAAAACGACAGTCTCTGATTATTTATGTGCCGCATTAACGGAAGAGCAGGGCATGAACACCGTCGCCTTGTCACTGGATGACTTCTATCTGACCCACAGTGAACGGCGAGCGCTTGCAGCATCAATTCATCCATTGCTGGCGACCCGAGGCGTCCCAGGCACGCACGATATGAGCCTTCTACGGCTGACACTGGACCAATTGCTCGATACTCATTCTCACAAGCCGGTTGCGGTTCCACGCTTTGATAAAGCCACGGACGACCGACGCCCACTATCAGATTGGGACCTTATTGATACGCCCGTTCAATGCGTATTGCTGGAAGGCTGGTGCCTTGGAGCGAAGCCTGAATCTGGCGACACTCTGGCTGAACCTGTGAATGATCTCGAGCGAGACGAGGACTCCCGTGTCGTATGGCGCGATTACTATAACGCGTTTTTAGCTAGCCATTTTCTTCCACTCTATCCGCTTTTTGATCAATGGATCATGCTGCGAGCACCATCGTTTGATTGTGTTTTCAACTGGCGGCGCGAGCAGGAACGCAAACTTGCCGCCTCGCTTTCCCCAGAAAAGGCCAGAAGCCTAATGGATGATGATGCACTGCGCAAGTTCATACACCACTACGAACGCATCACGAACAATTGCCTTGACGACTTACCCCACGCGGTTAATCACCTCTTCAACCTTGACGAGCAACGCCGGATCACGGCATACAGTTACCGGACTTCTTACAACCCCAAAGCCTAGTGTATAGGGGCCAATAATCTATGTGGCACTTTAATGTCTAAAAGTTACACGCATACACGCTCATGCTATCTTCAATCTGGCTCTTCAATAGAGGTGCAAGAAATAAAAACTCGAACTCACATTACTCAGAAAAATATTAAAAATGCGACGCCCAAAGTCAATGCGGGAGAATGGCGCGATTGCACAGCCCTTTAGAGCCGTTTTGACTTGATATCTAACGGCTAATTTTAATCGCAGGAACTGATCAATCCCTGTTTTTTGCCTTGGCGCTACCGCGGCGACAACCTATTTTTCGTGAACTGAAAGTTCTTTTGCCAGACAACTGACGATAGATTGGGTCATA
>JAPKBI010000469.1 GCA_028823475.1 Halioglobus sp.
ACACCACTGACCTACTGCCTCAAGCGCTTGCCAGAATTAAGCAAATGCATGCTGTATCCAAACGCCAGTGCAGTAAATATAACGATCATGCCAAAGGCTATCGGAAGACTAACATCGGATACACCGAGCACGCCGTAGCGAAATGCGTTGACTACATACACAAGAGGGTTGAGCTTGGAGACGTTGGCCCAAAACTCTGGCAACAGATCCATTGAGTAGAATACGCCTCCGAGGTAGATCAATGGCGTCAGCACAAAGACTGGAATAATGGAAATATCATCGAAGCTATTGGCATAAACAGCGTTAATAAAACCAGCGAGGGCAAATAGCGTAGACGTCATCAACACAACAACCACTACAATAAAATAACTGTGTATGGTGAGGTCTGTAAAGAATAACGAGACAAGCGTTACCACTACGGCCACTAACAAACCGCGCGACACCCCTCCTACCACATAGCCCATCAAAATGACGACATTGGACACTGGGGAGACCAGTAACTCCTCAACACTGCCACTAAATTTGGCGCCAAAAAAAGACGATACCACGTTGGAATAAGAGTTGGTGACGATAGCCATCATAATTAGGCCCGGGACCACAAACTCCATATAGGTAAAACCGCCCATTTCACCAATACGAGAACCAATGAGCGTGCCAAAGATAACAAAGTAAAGAGACATAGTGATCGCCGATGGCAGAAGTGTTTGCGTCCATATGCGCAGATAGCGTTTTATCTCTTTCCTGACGATGGTCATAAACGCTACATACTGTTCTTGCAGATTCATGCGGCACCCTCGACAAGATTCACAAACATTTCCTCGAGGCGATTCGCACGATTACGCATGCTACTGATATGAATGCCCGCTGAATCAAGTGCGCTAAATACCTGATTAAGATGCTGCCCTTTTCGTACCTCCACTTCCAGCGTATGGTCGTCCACGCGACGTATCAAGAACCCGTCAATGGCAATGACCTCCGGCAGTTCCTCCAAACAGTCGAGTATAAATACCTCGCGATCTAACTGCCGCAAAAGCTCTTTCATAGACGTATTCTCTACGATCTTCCCGTGATTGATAATCGCGATATGCCGACATAACGCCTCTGCCTCTTCGAGGTAGTGCGTGGTGAGAATAATCGTGGTCCCTTGTGCATTAATTCGCCGGAGAAAATCCCACATAGAACGGCGCATCTCAATATCCACGCCAGCGCTAGGCTCATCCAGGATCAACAATTGCGGCTCATGGACCAGCGAGCGAGCAATCATCAAACGACGTTTCATTCCGCCTGACAACATCCGCGCGGGTATGTCCCTCTGCTCCCACAACCCGAGCTCGCGCAGGTACTTTTCTGCCCTTTCTCTGGCCAGCCCGGGCGCCAGACCATAATAGCCGGCCTGGTTGATGACAATATCCAAGCCCTTTTCAAACTGGTTAAAATTAAATTCTTGCGGAACAATGCCGATATGTCGCTTAGCCGCAGGGAAATCTTTATCGATATCGACACCGAATACTGAAATCTTGCCAGCGGACTTAGCAACCAGTGAGCAAATAACACCGATGGTTGTGGATTTACCCGCGCCATTGGGGCCTAGTAAGGCAAAAAAATCGCCTTGCTCTACGCTGAGACTAATGCCTTTGAGCGCTTCAAAATCGTTATCATAAACCTTGCTAAGGTTTTCTATCTCAAGTGCTGGTATCATCGGGTTTCAGACTGCTGCGTGGCTTAATAAGCGCGTAATTGTACTCGCATTCCTTCTTACACACGATACCGTTTATGAACGACGAACAATACCTTGAACACTGTCGCTCGCTGCTAGGCGAGTTCGCTGAAACGCTGGCGACTCGGACCAAGCAGCTGCCACAGGAGCACCCGCTGCGCGAACTTGCAGCCGGATTTCAGTCTCTCGAGGCCCGCCCTAACGACTTTTATGAGCAGGGGCCGGACTTGATTGCGCGCCTGTTCGATACCTATCCCGAGTTTACCCCGACCTTTCCGCGGCAATTGCTGTGGTTTTTCGGCGCCAATTGCCTTCATTACATGGCCGATGAGGAGCTCGCCGAATTCCAGCATCTGGAGGATATGCGTGCAGCGACTCCGCCTTAGGAAAATGCCTTCAATACGCTTAAATTAACCGATAAGCGGCTGCAGTTGCGGCAAACAATTCGGCTAAAATCGGGCCTGCAGGACTTGACGCAACCTCCCTCTCTTCCTACAATGCGCGCCTCTTGATGGAGACCGTTGCGTCCCCTTCGTCTAGTGGCCTAGGACACTGCCCTTTCACGGCGGTAACAGGGG
>JAPKBI010000470.1 GCA_028823475.1 Halioglobus sp.
CCGTGCAGTCACAATCGCTCTTGCTGTAGTCGCTGGACAGCATAAACTCTAAGTTTTCATTTGCTTGCCAGAGCAGCTTGCCGCGCACATTATAATTCTCGGTGCCGTTCACTTGTTTTCCGTTGTAGACATTTTTGGCATAGCCGTCGTCATGCACGCCGGAACCCGTTAGTCTAAACCCTAGGTTGCTTGTTATTGGGCCCGCGATGCTGCCGTCGAGGCGGTACTCATCATCTTCCAGCGCTGTAGCTGCTGCAGTGCCGCTCAGTTCAGGGGTGGGATCCTTGGTTATGATGTGTACGACACCACCCGATGCATTCTTGCCGTAGAGAGTACCCTGAGGGCCGCGCAGCACCTCAACCCGTTCAACGTCCACTAGATCCAAAAATGCCATGCCTGATCGGCCCATTACGACGCCGTCTAGCATGGTAGATACGCTCGGATCCACAGCAGGACTGAAGGCTTGCGTGCCAATTCCTCTAATATTGAAAGAAGAGGTTGAAGGACCAGAGCTGGCTTGTACATTAAGCGTCGGTATCAGACTGGCTAACTCTGCAGCATTTTTGATTTGCGCATTGCGCATTGCTTTTCCCGACAGCAATGACACGCCAACCGCGACATCCTGCAGATTCTGCTCGCGTTTTTGCGCCGTCACTATGAGTTCTTCCAGCAGGGGGCGGTCGCCGGTGGTTGGGGTTTGAGCGAGTCCGACCAAAGGCAGAAGACTGGTGCCCAGTGCTGTGCAGAAAAGTGCGAGATTTTTTCTGTAGACGGTCATTTTTATACCTTACTTATTGTTTTAATTTATTCTGATAGCAATCTACTAGCCGCTCTAGGTAAGCGCAGCCCCACAGAAGCTATCCTCTAGTCGGCCTTTGGGCAATCCCTTGGAGATTTCCAGCATAGGGCCGTCATTGCCCAGCCAGGCGGAGCTAATAGCGTCACACACTGGAGTGGTCGTATCAGGACAGGCTGCCCATGCCATCAGATCACAGAGCTGCAGTCGGCCCTCAGAGCTGCTGAATTTGGCTGCAGCCACTGCCTCCGCGAGGGTTAGGGTATCTACTTTTGTGACAGATTTTTGGCGACGTTCTCTAAGCGCCATGATCAACCTCTATGAGCTCTTCTGCCCCGCAAGGCCCGCTCGCGGGTCCGTTTTAAGACAGAAATTTTATGAACATTAATGGACTGATTATACGACTTCTGTTACAGATGTGAAGGTATGGCCCTCATTTTACGCACTGCGTGGAAAAACAGTTATGATTCGAAAAATAGCCGCTTACGGCGCCGTTATCATTGTTGCCTTTATTGGGGTATTTGTATGGTGTTACAGCGGGGCTATTGTGACGGCTGCCGTCACTGAAAAAGTGGTGGCTTTGACCTACGATGACGGCCCCAACCCTCCCTATACGCAGGCTTTACTGGATACGTTGGAGCGCCACTCCGTGAAGGCAACTTTTTTCCTCAAAGGTCACAACGTAGAAGCGTTTCCTGAATCCGTGCGCGCGGTAGCTCAGGCTGGGCATGAAATTGGCAACCACAGTTACAGTCATCGCCCGATGTTTTCATTGAGTAAGACTGAGATGCTCGAGGAATTGGTGAGGACAAATCGACTGATAGAAAATCTGGTGGACTATGAGCCTGTGCTTTTCCGTCCTCCATATGGCATTCAGGGGCCGGGTTTGAAAATGGCGCTGGACGAGCTCGATATGACGTCAATACTGATGAGCACAAGCGGCTTGGATTGGGAAGTCACTGACCCTGAGTTGATTGCTAGCGCTGTTGTTGAATCGATAGAGCCTGGGAGTATTATCCTACTGCACGACGGTCACGGGGATGTGAGCGATCCGAATGCTCAGGACAGTAGAGCCGCGAGTGTAGAAGCAACCGGCATTATTATCGAAGCGCTCAGAGCTCAGGGCTATCGTTTCGCGACTGTGGGTGAGTTAATGGCGCTTTCGAGGTAAAGAGCGCTAGCCTGCAACTTCAACTTGGATGTTCTCCTGGTCGACGTAGATAGCGATTCTTTAGCATGTGGAACCAGGCAGAAAAGGGCCCTGTTTGCGCCTCCCACACGGATTCGATTTTTTCGCCGGACGATAAGCCCGATGCAGGATATTCATCCACGCGAGGGCGATAGTAACTGCCAAAAGCAACATCGAACATTGGCAGCCAAATAGCAAAGTTTTTATCCTGATGCTGCGGCATTTTAGAGTGATGAATCCAATGGTACTGGGGTACCGAAAAAAACGGCATTAGACGGTTGAGCCTGTCTATTCTTACGTTGGCATGGA
>JAPKBI010000471.1 GCA_028823475.1 Halioglobus sp.
CTCTTGCCTTTGTCTTCAAAAATTTTGTTGGCGAGATTTTCGAACTCTTTTTTGAGATTTTCTCGGGTTTCATTCAACAGCTTAATTTGTTCTAAGTGCCGGTCCTCCCTTTCGTCTTGCTGTGTTTGCAGTTGGGTATTTTCCTGTAAGGACGCATTGAGTCGAGCCTGAACCTGGGTGAGGTCCCCCGTTAACGCTGAGAGGTCTGAGGACTTAGCCTGCAATTGCAGCTGTGCTTGCTCCAGCGCAACGGCCTGACCACGCTGTTGAGCACTGGCTTCTGCTAGCGCTCCTTCCCGTATCCGTAACTGCTCTCGACACTCGGCCAATGTCCGCCTGCTGGAGACGCCTTGCCAGATACTGATGAACAGTGCGGTGAGTATGGTCGCGGCCAATGCGGCGGCGATAATGATGAAGTGATTCTCGCTTAGTGCCATTGAGTATTCCCCTGTCACAGGTCGCCAGTGTAGATCAAGAAGGGTCCGTTAAGGAGATAATCCCGCTACGGGAAAAGACCTGTTGTGCATCTGAACATTTTTGCGAACAACACGCGAATGTCCCCAACGGGCCTAACGTTATTTGCTGACCACTAACAGGGAGATATCAGCCACTTCTAAGAAAAGATCACGCAGACGCTTTAGCAGGTTAAGGCGGTTGTGACGCAACGGAGCATCTTCCACGTTGACCATTACGTCATCGAAAAATGCATCTACAGGCTCACGCAAGGCGGCCAGACATGACAATGCTTCCGTGTACTCATCGCGCTCCAAGTGCTTGCGGCAAGTATTGCTAAGGTCTTCGAGGCAGCCCAAAAGTAGCTTCTCCTGTGGCTCAACAAGTAAGTTAGCGCTCACATCGCCAAAAGAATGGGCGCCATCTAATTTGCCAAGGATATTGGAAACACGCTTGTTGGCGGCCGCCAGAGCCTGCGCCTGGGGCAACAGTGAAAAGGCGTGTACCGCCGCTACACGGCGCTGAATATCCAGCGGGCGGGATAGATTTCGTGCGCTGACTGACTTGAACACTTCGGCAGGAATATTCTCCTCTTCATACCAGGCGCGAAAACGTTCGATCATATAGTCAAACACCTGCTCCGCAGTCCCGTCGGTGAGCGTGCTGCCCGGATACTGCGCCACGGCCTGATTCAGGCATTCCCTTAAGTCCAGGTCTAGACGCTTTTCCACTAAAATGCGCAACACCGCTAATGATGCTCTGCGCAGCGCAAACGGATCTTTGGAGCCGGTAGGCGGCTGTCCAATTCCGAAAATTCCGACCAGTGTGTCCAGTCGATCTGCAAGGCCCAGAGTGCAGGCGGTGGCCGTTTCAGGAAGACGGTCGCCGGCAAACTTCGGCCAATATTGTTGCGTCAGAGCCGCAGCAACCTCCGCCTCTTCACCGTCGTGCAGGGCATAGTAGGACCCGGCAATACCCTGCATATCGGCAAATTCCAGCACCATATCGGTTACCAGATCGGCCTTGCTCAGTTCTGCAGCCCGTTGCGCAAAAGCAACCGATGCGCCGACGTTCGGTGCAAGTAGCGCGGCTAGCTGGCTTATGCGTACGGTTTTATCCAGCAGGCTGCCCAGTTTTTGTTGAAAGACGATGTTGCTCAGGCTTGGGACCCTATCGCCAAGGGGGATTTTTTTATCCGTTTCAAAGAAAAAAGCGGCATCTGACAGCCGAGGACGAATGACCCGTTCATTACCTGCAATGACTTGCTGTGGATCAGAACTTTCAATATTCGCTATGGTGATAAAGTGGGGTAGAAGCTCGCCCTTGCTGTCGACCAAATGAAAATATTTCTGATGCTCTTTCATAGAAGAAATCAGTGCCTCCGGCGGGACTTGCAAATAGCGCTCCTCGAAGGACCCAGTGAGTGCGACCGGCCATTCCACCAGACCTGTGACCTCGTCCAGTAAATCTGTCGCGATAACAGCGTTAGCACCCAGGGCGAGGGCCTGCGCCTCTACCTGCTCACGAATGATCTGTTGGCGCTGCTCAAAGGAGGCGATCACGTTGGCTTTGGCCAGCGCAGACTCGTAATCCTCAGCGTGACTTAACGTAATCAAACCATCGCTATGAAAGCGGTGGCCGCGTGTTGTCTTGCCGGTGCTCAGGTTAAAAATTTTACCGTGATCGCAATCCTGCCCCAGCATGGCAACAACCCAATGTACCGGCCTGACAAACTCTTCTCGACTAGCGCCCCAGCGCATACGCCGTGCAATAGGCAAGCCCGCAATGCTGCTCTGTATTATAGCGTTGAGAGCATCCCGCGCAGCCACGCCGGGGACG
>JAPKBI010000472.1 GCA_028823475.1 Halioglobus sp.
GCCTCGTCGTGGTCACCGATGAATACTTCAACAAGATCACCCATCGCCTTAATATCCTGTTCATAGTCGTAGCGAGGATGATAAGACTGATTTAACCGAAAGGAATAGGCGAGCGTCTCAGTACCATCCCAAAAGACGACTGGCTTATTGAACTGGATCACCGGCAAACCATTCAAACCGGTAATGCCAAATGCGTTCAACATTAGCAATCCTGTGAGCCGACCGCTATTTACCATAGCCCAGCCACCAGCATCTCCATCGCGGACGCTCGGAGCCCCTGGAATAACAGGTGACAACAGCCAATATCCGCTGGCCAGGGCACTGTATTCACCACCGGCAAATCGAATTGCCAATCCACCTCCACTGGAGTGACCACCAATAATAATCTCTCCCTCATCGCCTTCGCTGCGTGCATGAGCAATCAAATCCGCAAGGTCGCCTTCGAGTTGCCCCATGTAATCTATATCACCTCGACGCGCACCAGACAGGTAATGGCCCCGCAAATTTGGCATATAGACCTTCGCCAGACCTGCCTCACTAATCGACTTAGCCAACCCATCATAGGCAGCGCTATGGTAGGAAGAACCGTGAATAAACAATAGGATCCGCGCCGACGATGACGGGTACACCCGATAGGCCAGTTGTTCACCATCCCTGGACATATATCTATGTATCGCCGCTGGAGTCGATGCCTCGCTCGGTTTTATCTCCACAGAGTTTTCAAAACCGAAGACATCATCAACGTTGCCCAGACGCTGCATGGGCGTCATTACCAACAACAGCGCGACGACTATCACGGCGCTGAAGATCGCAATCGCCACCAACAAAATTTTAATCAAGACTTAGACCGTTTGTTATCTTTTAACGACATTGCTGAAAACGCTCAATCAACGGTTGATAAATCACCGTCGACACCGGACCCACTGCCACCCACTCAAATACCATCGCGTTCATTTCAACATTTTTGTCAGGTATTTTTTGTCCAAGCCCCTGCTGCAGACGCGACATTTGGTACTGCATACGCAGAGACTTATCCTCATCTGGCGTTGACCGGTCGCACAGTATTTCAGCACGAATACAAAACGTTTTTAGCGCCTGCTCATTCTCTTCTTGCGTTGCATCGCCAGCCCCTTGCGCCATTTTCCGTTCAAGGCTCGCCAATCCATTTTTGGGCCATTGCTCAACACTGGATATATAAGCCCTGGCCTCCTGCTCAAGGACTACCGCAGTCGCTGCACTCTCAGCGATTTGATACAGTCGAATTTTATCCGCCGCCGTCAGATAATCCAGCCACACTTGTTCCTTAGATGCCTTCAATTGCCGCGACACCCTGCTATCAAATTGCTCGATAGATTTATAGAAAGCCTGATTCAAACTATTCTCTTTCGCCTTGGGTAAACTACCCAACTCTTTATATTCTGTTTGACATTCTACGACACGGGCTCTGGCGTCCAAGAGGGCTGTACCAGAAAATTCCAACAAGCCCTCAACTTCATGCAGTAGTGCTAACGCAGCATTTTTATTCACATCAAGTTCTGCTTTAAACTCTTCCGTTTGCTGCTGTCGTTTTTCAAATATTGCATCGCAGCCTTTGCGGAAGGTCTTCCATAAAACCTGCTCATCTTTACGCAAAGCAGCCCCAGCCAGTTTCCACTGTGCCTGTAACCGTTTAACCTCTTCTACCGCCTGACGATTATCCTGCAGATCCACCAACTTTAGTACTTGGTCGATAAACTGACGTTTTATGTCTGCATTTTTCTGGTAGTGCTCGTTCAACTTTGCTCTTAACGCATCTAACACGCGATCAAAACCATGCTGCACCGGTTTATTCGCGGTGCGCTCAATAGGGGCGTAACTGCGCCACTGTCTAATCGCAGTAGTGATTAATTTTTCGACGGCACTACTGTCAACGGCCTCTGCTTCTTCTCCATCCCACCGCTGCGCTGACAAATAAATTTCTAATTGCGAGACCATCTCGATTCGTTTTTCCAAATTATCGCTTCGAATTTTGGCTTGCTGATCGAAGAAAACCTTACAGGGCTGGTAAGCCTGCTGCGCCAATTGGTGAAACGTCTCCCACAAGGCGTGATCCTGGGCGCCTTTACTCAGGCCCTTCCACTCATTCTGTAAGCGACTGATTTTAGTTGCCAGTGCTTCCGGGTTTTCTCGACTGTCGACCAGTGCCCGCATTTGATCAATTAACTGTTGTTTTTTTGGTTCGACCACATAATCTTTCCAATCCAGTAGTTTTTCTAAATCAGTATCCAACTGCTCCAACTGCTTGGATAAATA
>JAPKBI010000473.1 GCA_028823475.1 Halioglobus sp.
TCGGGACGGCGTGTGACCTCTAACTCACAGCCTTCAGCGAGCCCGTGCAAGTAGATCCAGCGTTTTTCGGGAATGCCTAGCTGCTTTGCTTTGCCAATGCTACACATCAACAACGCGGCGCCCTGATTCACGCCGTCCTGAGCGATCATTCGTTTACTGTAAAGATGGGTCATGGCCGGTGAAGCGAGTATTTCTTCAACCGTTTGACTGCCAGCAAACTGGGCATAAGGATTGTCTGCGGCCACCGTACTGAAAGATTCCAACAGCCGCGCCATCCCATATCGATGTTCTTTTATACTGCGCCCCGCTGTGTGACGCTGAGCCTGCTCGATCAAAGAGTAATAGTAAACAACATTGTTAAGCCCATTTTTAACCTCCTGCGAAGTTGCGGACGATGTGCCAAACCCTCGGTCTTCTAGCGCTTCTTCAAAATGCTCGCTCCAGTCAAGTTCGCGTTTATTACGTTCCGCATGACGCTGATTCTTGATCGCTTCTGCGCCGGCAATCAGTACTACAGAGCGTTCACCACGGGCGATAGCGTGAGCAAACTCAATCAAGCGCGACTGCGGCTGATTACCACCGGTTTCCGTATAAATGCGGTGGTCCGGGCTAGCGCCGATACACTTTGCGATAGACTCGGGTGGATTGTCACTGCGGCCGCATTTTCCGGCCCACAGACGCCCCATATCAGAGAACAGCTTAGTCACACAGATAGTGTCGATCGCCGTTGCGATCAGCGCCGCACCACCGGTAGCTCCACAGTCCTTAATTGCATTCGCGGCGGCCTGCGATGCCAGTGCCATAGGCGATATGTCGTTCGCTTCTCGTTGAACCACCTGACCCGCTCCGACTAAAATCGGAGTGGAATCTCTCAATGACGCAGCAGACAGCCTCACAAGATAAGTTCGGCCATATCTCGCAACTGCTGCTTGTCTGTCGTGGCCACTAACATCGTTGTCACTTTCGAATCACGCCAGATTTGCAGGCGCTCTTTAATGCGATCCTTAGGGCCAATCAGCGCTAAAGAATCCGCCAGTTCATCCGGAATGACCAGAGCCGCTTCATCGCGCTTGCCCTCAAGAAATAACTCTTGGATTCTATTAGCCTCTTCTTCATAGCCCATACGACAAAATAAGTCGTTATGAAAATTGGCAGTCTTAGCGCCCATGCCGCCGACATAGAAGCTGAGGAAGTACTTTACCGCCAGCAGGCCAGCAGCAATATCGTCGGTGATATTAACCGTGACCATCTGGTTAATCTCAAAATTAGGCCGCATATTCTTCAGCGATTGTTCGTAAACGCTTTCATCATAAGGATTATAAAACAAGGGAATCCAGCCGTCCGCTATTTCCGTTGCAAGCGCGACATTTTTCGGACCTTCGGCACCCATAAAAATCGGAATCTTATTACGCAGCGGGTGTGTGATAGGTTTCAACGGTTTACCCAAACCTGTGCCGTCCGCACCAGGATAGGGAAGCGGATAATGCGGTCCGTCGTTAGTCACCGGCCCCTCCCGCGCAAAGACCTGGCGGATAATATCTATATATTCGCGGGTTCTTGCCAGAGGCTTGGGAAAGGGTCGACCATACCAACCCTCTACTACCTGCGGGCCAGACACTCCAAGTCCCAATGAAAAGCGTCCTTCCGACAAAAAATCTAAGCTAAGGGCATGCATCGCACAGGACGTCGGAGTGCGTCCCGATAGCTGCACTACTGCAGTGCCCAATTTTATCTTTTTAGTTTGCGCACCGATCCAGCACAAAGGGGTAAAGGCGTCGTTGCCCCAAGCTTCGGCTGACCACACTGAGTCATAACCTAAACGCTCCGCTTCCTGCGCCATTTCTACGAAATTAGGGTTCGGTGCTGCGCCCCAATAGCCCTGAGCAAGACCCAGTTTCAAATCGCCCATGCGACCTCCTATATGTTTTTAAAAGCGTGTTGGTGCTTAAAACGAAACCGGCCGCCCATAGGACAGCCGGAGCAGCTGCGATGTTTCTATTAGAGCTTGGTTTGTGACTTGATAGTGCTGTGGGTTTTCGGGCCATACGGCGGCCGCATACCAGCCATGCCCGCGACATCTATTTTTGCCTGCTTATAGATCGCCTTGGCGTGGCTAAAGGTTTTGAACCCATCATGACCGTGATAGGAACCCATACCGGCCGGGCCGACACCACCAAAAGGCAGGTCCTCTTGCATGATGTGCATAATGACGTCATTCAGGCATACCCCGCCTGACGTTGTGCGATCTAGCACATTGCGCTCTTCGCTGGCATCACTGCCAAAGTA
>JAPKBI010000474.1 GCA_028823475.1 Halioglobus sp.
TTACGGTCGGTAAGGTAAAGATAGCCTTCGTCATCGACGTAGCCCACATCACCGGTGGTTGCCCAGCCTTTCTCGTTGTAAGCGTCCTCCGTTTTTTCCGGCTCATTGTGATAGTGGAAGCTTCTTTGTTGACCGCCGAAATACACTGTTCCTATTTCTCCGTGTGGTAATTCCGCGCCCTCATCATCGACAATATGCAACTCGCCCACTAGCGTCACGCCCACAGAGCCTCTGTGGGTTAGCCAGTTGGCAGAATCAATCAAGGTAAAGCCGATGCCTTCGCTGGCTGCGTAGTACTCCATGATGATCTCACCCCACCACTGGATCATCTTCTCTTTCACTTCGATAGGACACGGAGCGGCAGCATGAATGGCAATTTGCATCGAACTCACGTCGTAGGCCTGCCGGACTTCTTCGGGGAGTTTCAGCAGCCGATTAAACATAATGGGCACCCATTGACTGTGGGTGACGCGATGCTCTTCGATCAGCTTCAGCGACAACTCGGGCTCAAATTTTTCCATGATCACTGACGTGCCGCCGTTATAAGTCGTCATCATGTTGTAGTGCAGTGGCGCCGCATGATACAGGGGAGCAGGCGACAGATAGACAGTCTCCTCACCAAAGCCGAACAGGACGCCCAGGGTGGGTGCTGCCCAGGGGGGCGTATTAACGTCTTTCGCGTAATCACTGACAAAAACCCCTTTGGGCTGTCCCGTTGTACCCGAGGAGTAAAGCATGGGAACGCCGTTACTCTCATCGTCTATCGGAGTATCTGGCTGCCCATCCGTGGCCTCTTCCCAAGACTCAAAGCCAGGCTTGATGCCGCCCACCATGTAATAGTGCTCGACACCTGTGGCCTCTGCTAGTAACTGTTCTGCCACGTCCGATAGGGCAAGTGAACCGATAAACAATTTAGCCCCGCAATTTTGCAGAATGTAGGCCGTTTCCGATTTCTTTAAATGAGTACTGATCGGTGTAAATATCAAACCACTGCGCTGGGCCGCCCAGACAATCTCCAGAAACTGCCGGTTGTTTTCCAGCATCATGCCAATATGGTCACCCGAATTCAGACCCAGTGAGCGAAACAGTTGCGCTGCCTGATTGGAACGCTCATCGAGCTCCTGATAAGTCACAATCTCACCTGTCGAACCCATAATAATGGCAGGCTTATGGGGGTAGGTCTTTGCGGTAATACTAGGATGTGGCATGAACTATTCCTCACTCATTTAGCGTGCTTGTTGAATACTATAGAAGTTTCCATCGAAAAGTGACAGCGACCTAGCGAAAACGCATCACGCCCTGCTGCATGGTCGTCGCCACTAGACGCCCCTCCCGCGTGTAAAAGTTGCCGCTGGCCAGGCCCCGACCGCCGCCAATACGCTCTGCTTTAACCGTGTGTAACAACCATTCATCAGCACGAAAATCTTCGTGAAACCAGAGGACGTGATCAAGACTTGCCACCTGAAAACCGACATGCGCGAAGTGTCGTCCATGCGCTATCAAGCAAACATCAATAAGGACCGCATCAGATAAATACGCGAGTACCGCCTGATGCAGTCCGGGTTCGTCGGGCATCGGGCCGGTTGTCTTCATCCATGCCTGTAAGACCGGCTCCCGTGCCACCGGATTGTCCCAGTCTACTGGCTCGACAAGACGAATATCCAAGTCTTCTCCGGTAGTAATCATGAAGCTTTCGTCCAGATTGTCGTGTTCCAAACTTAACTGGCGCTCACTGGGCAACGCTTCTGGAGGCGGCACCTGCGGCATATCAGGCTGATAGTCATCACCTTTCGAAGGCATCTGGAATGACAGCGAACTGACCAGAATAGGCTTGCCTCCCTGCAGTGCCACCACGCGCCGGGAACTGAAGCTCAGTCCGTCTCGGGCAAGTTCCACCTCGAATATAATGGGTTTAGTCGGATCGCCCGGGCGCAGAAAGTACGCGTGCTGCGAATGCAGAATACGATCGGCGGCAACGGTTGCCACGGCAGCACTGACGCACTGAGCCAATACCTGACCGCCATACACCCTAAAAGCGGCGGGGTGCATATTGCCAGCACTGAATTTGTTCTCACCCAGAGACTGGGGCGTTAGCACGTCAAGCAGTGTGTTGAGCACGGTTGTTACCCTGTTGCCAATTGAGGCGCTATTATCCAGATTTGTGGGCCAATGCCAAACACCGTTTGGCGACATCTGCACACAGCAATATGCCTTACAGGCAATATATTTGATATTCTCAACCCTGGAAGCAGTATCGACCGAGATAAGGAGG
>JAPKBI010000475.1 GCA_028823475.1 Halioglobus sp.
AGGGTAATACCAGGCTGCATTGTACCTTTGAATCGGACCAGTACCGACTCGGGCATATCCAGTGGCATCACTCCGGTGGCTGCGGCGAATGCGACTAGCCCAGACCCTGCGGGAAATGATATGCCCATCGGGAAACGTGTGTGCGAGTCACCTCCGGTGCCAACAGTATCGGGGAGTAGCATCCTGTTGAGCCACGAGTGGATAATGCCATCACCCGGACGCAAGGAGACGCCACCTCGGGTCATGATGAAGTCTGGCAGAGAGTGTTGCGTTTCAATATCGACCGGCTTGGGGTAGGCGGCAGTGTGACAAAAAGACTGCATAGTTAGGTCAGCGGAGAAACCAAGACATGCCAGATCTTTCAATTCGTCGCGCGTCATCGGTCCAGTCGTGTCTTGCGAGCCAACAGTCGTCATACGCGGTTCACAATAGGTGCCCGGACGTATACCTTGTGTCCCGCAGGCTTTGCCGACCATTTTCTGGGCAAGCGTGAAGCCCTTACCCGTATCTCCAGGTTGATTTGGTTTACGAAACTGCTGGGACTCGGACAGGTTCAATGATTCGCGTGCACGGGCTGTAAGACCACGCCCGATAATGAGATTTATGCGGCCACCGGCACGTACTTCGTCGAGTAATACGTCTGATTTCAGCTCGAATTCGCTGAGTACTTCGCCGGACTCGCTGAGTATTTTCCCATCGTAGGGGCGAATTTCGATCACATCTCCCATGCCTAGTTTTTCAACGGGTGCTTCAAATACCAAGGCTCCGGCATCTTCCATGGTGTTGTAAAAAATGGGCGCTACATTGCTTCCAATGCAAATACCGCCACCTTTCTTGTTGGGTACACCCTTGATTTCGTCGCCGAAGTACCACAACACGGAATTGGTCGCTGATTTGCGAGAGGAACCTGTGCCGACAACATCACCGACAAAGGCCACCGGCAGATCGTTAGATTGGAGATCTTGAATCTGTTGCATTGGCCCTGTGACCCCATGTTCCTTTGGGGAGAGCCCATCCCGGGTCATCTTGTACATGGCGAGCGCGTGCAGGGGAATGTCAGGGCGCGACCAGGCGTCAGGAGCCGGAGAAAGATCATCGGTATTGGTTTCGCCGGTGACTTTGAACACAGACACTTTAATAGATGCAGGAACTTCTGTTCGATCGGTGAACCATTCGGCATCCGCCCATGACTGCATAACAGCCTGAGCATTGCTGTTACCTGACTTGGCTAAGTCGGCGATGTCGTGGAACGCTTCAAAGGCCAATAACGTGTGCTTGAGCTCCGTGGCAGCTGCTACGCCAAAGTCTGAGTCAGTCAGCAGACCCACCAGCGTTTCAATGTTGTAACCGCCATGCATGTTGCCCAGCAGTTCGATAGCCGTCTTTTTGTCGATCACCGGGCTGCTAGTCTCGTCGCCCATGAGGGCCGACAAAAAACCTGCCTTGACGTAGGCGGCTTCGTCTACGCCGGGAGGTACGCGGCTGCTGATTAGCTCTAGGAGATAATCCTCTTCTCCGGCGGGCGGGTTTTTCAGTAGCTCAACTAGCTCCGCGACCTGCTCGGCATTCAACGGTTTGGGTGGGATATTCAAGGCGGCACGTTCGGCCACATGGTTGCGATAGGCTTCTAACATGGTGGAGCTCCTTTACATAGCCTGTGTCACCCAGAGTACGAATTGAGTACCTTCGAGTGCAGAATAAATCAGCGAAATATTATAGCGTAAGGCGTAAATAAGATAAACGAATCAAGCGGTTATATCGTGCATTCACAGGGGTGATATCTTAGACTTAGACTTTAACGCTGATTGGAATGTCCCCTCGTAAATGTTGCATCCCCCTGTAAAAACCCCCTGTATCGGCGTCTGTTCCACGGGTATCGGTGACAGCGTGTGTCGGGGATGCAAGCGTTTTAGTCACGAGGTGATTGACTGGAATAGCTATTCGCCAGCACAGAAAAAAGCGGTAGATGGCCGGTTGTCTGGCTTTCTGTCCCAGTGCGTCAGTAATAAGCTCAGGGTGACGGATAAAGCGTTACTTGAGTGGCAAATGGAGGTTCAGCAGATACGTTATGTGGAGCATCATGATGAGTATTGTTGGGTATTCAGTTTGCTGAAGGCGGGGGCCGGTCAGATAGAGCAGCCGCGCGATTACGGTTTCGAAGTGGCGCTATCCTATCGCGAGATGCCTCTGAGCGTCTTGCGCGAGAAGATCGATTATGAATTTTACATTCTCTCAGAGGCGCATTATGAGCGGTATATGCTCAGTCCTGA
>JAPKBI010000476.1 GCA_028823475.1 Halioglobus sp.
GTCATGCCCTCGCTGGTCCTTACGAGTAAGGGGTCGTTAAACAGTTCCCGCAGGCGGCGCAGGCCGTTACTCATGGCGGGCTGTGACAGGTTGAGTTGGTTGGCGGCCTGGGTCACGTTGCGCTCGCGCAGCAGTGCATCCAGGTAAACCAGCAGGTTGAGATCGATTCGATTGACTTTCACGAGACGCTCCGCATTCATTTTGTGAATGAAAGATATGCTAGGCATTGACTGAAGGAATTATACTCACAATCTAGCGATTGCCAACACTGCTCATGGGTTGCACGCATCAGAGTTGGGTTTGTGCGTGAGCGTCAGTCTGTATAATGGCCACAATGACGTCATTTTGGAGTTGCTATGATCCCGCTTTCGACCCCCGACCTATCGGATGAGACACCCGAGGTCTGTGCCCTTGAGTTGCAACTGGTTAATTATGGACAAATCCGGCAATTTGGAGGGGCGGTAGTCACCATCAAATGCCACGAGGACAACTCACTGGTAAAGCAATGTGTCGAGGAGCCGGGGCTGGGCCGCGTTATCGTGGTGGATGGCGGGGGTTCTATGCGGCGTGCCCTATTGGGCGACCTACTGGCAGAGAAAGCGGCAGCCAATGGTTGGAGCGGCCTGATTATCAATGGGGTCATCCGCGACGTGGATGAAATTGGCCGCACCTCTGTCGGTGTGCAGGCATTGGGCAGTTGTCCGATCAAAACTGAAAAGCGCGGCGTGGGGGAGCGTGATATCGACATTCACATCGGCGGCGTGGACATCGCACCGGGTGATTATATTTATGCCGATAATAACGGGGTGATTATCAGTAAGCGGTCTTTGCGCTAGCGATGACCCTTACTGTGGCGCGCGGCTTTATAGCAGGCGCATGGACAGATCGAGCGGTTTACAGTCCTTGGTCAGCGCACCAATTGAAATAAAGTCCACACCGGTTTGCGCAATGCCGAGCAGGGTTTCTGCGGTGACATTGCCAGACGCTTCCAGCTCGACGCGCCCACTCGCCAGGCTGACGGCCTGCACAATATGCTCAAGAGGAAAGTTGTCCAGCATCACTCTGTCGCAGGCCGCGGCCAGCGCCTCTTCGAATTCCGAGAGATTTTCAACTTCCACTTCTACCGGTTTTCCCGGCGCGTAATTTCGTGCAGCGGTGACTGCAGCAGCAATACTGCCGCAGGCAGTGATGTGATTTTCTTTAATCAGGAAGGCATCGTACAACCCGATGCGGTGATTGTGGCAGCCGCCGCAGCGTACAGCGTATTTTTGGGCATCGCGTAATCCGGGAATGGTTTTACGAGTGTCCAACAATTTGACGCCGGTTCCACTGACGACGTCGGCGTAGCGACGACTGATTGTTGCTGTGCCCGACAGCAGCTGCAGAAAGTTGAGGGCACAGCGCTCACCGGTGAGCAAACTTCGCGCCGGCCCCTCAAGGGTAAACAGGGTGTCGTCTGGGTTGACTGTTTGCCCATCCTGGCGGTGCCAGTTAACGCTCACGGTCTCATCCAGAGCCGCGAAAACGGCATCCACCCAGGCCTGTCCGCAGAGCACCCCGTGTTCACGGCTAATGACACGGCCTGTCGCGCGGACCTCTGGGGCAATCAACGCTGCGGTAATATCGCCACTGCCGACGTCTTCTGTCAAAGCACTACGGACATTCAGTTGCACCACTGCAGGGTCGGGGGCGATGAGTTGGGGCTTGGACTGGCTCATAAGACAAACGTGTGTAGCGAGAACGTGATGCGATTGTAGCAGTTACTCATGGCGGCTGTTAACTTCGATTGCTTAATGCAGGTGGCCTGCATACTGAGAGGAATTCAGAGTAGACTCTTAAAAGTATAGTCGGCAACAATTGTGAGGAATAACAGCAGGCATGCAATACACACTGGAACAGGGTTGGTTGCGCGAGGCGAGGCGGGTGCCTTCCCCTAATTGTGAGGTGCGCCCGCCAGACTGCACCCCAGAACTGTTGGTTATCCACAATATTTCTCTCCCGCCGGGGTGTTACGGTGGCGACTGCATCGAGCGATTTTTTACGAATCGTCTGGACTGGGACGAGCACCCCTTCTTTGAAGAGATCCGTGACATGAAAGTGTCTGCACATCTGTTGATCCAGCGCAGCGGTGATCTTGTGCAATTTGTCAATTTCAGTGAGCGTGCCTGGCATGCGGGTCAGTCCACTTACGAAGGGCGTAGCGATTGCAACGATTTCAGTATCGGCATTGAGCTTGAGGGCACGGATGATGACCCTTATACCGATG
>JAPKBI010000477.1 GCA_028823475.1 Halioglobus sp.
ATCAATTGCGTGGCACGTTACTGCTCGATTCTGCAACCCAACAGATTACGGAGATTGAAATTATCAATACTGCGAGGCTGTCTCCCGCATTTTCGGTTACGCTGGACACGTTCCGATTAGGACTGTCTTTTAACGAAGAACAGGGCGAAAATTTGCTGCGCAAACTGGAATCTCATACCGTGGGCAAGATGGGCTTTCTCAAGAGCTTTGATGCGCTTGTGATTTTCAACTTCAGTGAATATACACGGGCACAGCCCTGAGCCATCCCTGCAAAAACCTAGACAATGCTAGGGCCTGTCACTTACGGCACGTTAAAACGCACCACTGCGGCAGGGCTCATCAATGGTTTGCTGAGGGTTAATGTCAGTAGTCCGTCATGGTGTTGGGTGCGGACAACCTCTGCACCCAACACCTCAATGCTGCTTGAGGTGATGCCGGGTTGCTCGATAGTGAAACTCTGCTCCACCGCGCCAATCACAATCGCATACAAGGCCGTGTCACTTTGGGTATAGCGTAACTCTCGGCCGCGTAAGTTCTTAAATCGACGCCAGGGTCGCGTTGCATAGATGGCCTCACCGTTGATGCTCAGCCACTCACCCAGGCCGAGTAGGGGAGCCTGTTGGATGTCAGGAATGTGACCATAGCTATCGGGGCCAACATTGATCAATACGTTGCCATTTTTGGCGACGGTGTCCACCAGATAATCCACTAGGTCGGCGGGCGTGAGCATATCTGCGGCGGTTTCAGCGGCGTTAAACGCGAAAGAACCGCCCAGTCCACGCGTGGATTCCCATTTGAATGCAGGTGTCCCCGGGAGACTGTCGTACTCCGCAGTTTTATAGCCGAATCGTGCCGGATCATCCGCTAGTGGGTCGGACTCTGAGGTTAGCAGCAGTCGCCCCAGTGCTTTTAACACCCAGGTGGCACCCGGAATGCGGGCAATCTGCCCAAGGACGTCTACGGCTCCCCAGCGGTCGTTGACGGTGCCACCAGGGACCTGCGTGAAGTAATAGTCGAAGAGCTCGCCCTGACGCCCTTTTGACGGATATCCGATATCAGCCCACAAAAGATCCGGATGATAGCGGTCGATCAACTCCACCATGTGCTCATACGTATAATCGGCATAGGCCTGATTGCCCGGTGCACTCAACAGAATATCGCGGATCATGTCGCCGTCTGTCACCATTTGGAAAGACCAATCTAGCCCGGTGGAATAGTAGGTGCCAAAGCGCATACCGCGGGCGCGCACGGCCTCCGCCAGTTCGCCAACCATGTCGCGTGTTGATCCCCAGTTTTGGCGATGGGGGTTGGTTGCTGCACTGGGCCACAGCGTGTAACCGTCATGGTGTTTGGTCACTAGTACGACATATTTTGCGCCCGCACGAAAAAACAGATCAGCCCAGGCATCCGGATCCCAACCTTGGTTCACACGGTGTTCAAACGTCGGTTGAAAGTCAGAGTAGGGCGCATCACCATAGGTGGCAGCATGGTGGCGCGCTGTCTCGCTGCCTGGATAGCTCATGGCATTGAGATACCACTCAGCGTAGGGCATTTCCTCGCGCGGCGAATCGTAAAATAGAATGTCCTCTAGCTCGCCAGGACGCAGTGGTGGGCCAAAAGCGAACGCCGGAACCGATGCCGGGCCCCAATGTATGAAGATGCCCAGCTTTGCATCGTCATACCACATCGGTATGTCACGCGAGCGGCGCAGCGTGTTTTCTGCCACAGGATCCGTGCAGGCGCTGCTCACCAGTAAGACGATTACAAGCGCTAGGCCGCGAACCGTGGTAACTCGGGAACTGGGCAGCATAGGCTTAACCTCTTTGGGTTTCCTGCAGTCAGATCAGCAATTTTTAGTCGATAACAGCGTCAGCGCTTTTGGAGGTTGCACTTTGAGTCATGCTCGCTGCTTTAATCTGCCGCCACCGAAATGGCGAGAGTATCTGTCCCCACCACGTCATGGGAAACGCTGGTAGGTCGGCAATTCCGATCTCCTCGGGAGGGCTGCGATCTGAGGGTAAAAATCGAGTGCCAAAGACCCAATCCCAAATACTGATGGTTTGTCCGTAGTTATGATTCGCTTCAACGATGGTTTTGGAATGATGCCAGCGGTGCAACTCTGCCATGCTGAAAATCCAGTTTAGGGGTCCCAGGCGCAGTTGCACATTGGCGTGTTGAAAAATTCCGTGAACGGCCGCTATCATTCCAAAGTAAGCCAGCATGACTTCACCGCAGCCCAGAATCACCAGTAAAAGGTA
>JAPKBI010000064.1 GCA_028823475.1 Halioglobus sp.
GAAGTGGCGACCTCAACTATCGCATTGACAATATCGATGACACCGGAGAACTAGGTGATCTAGCAGATGCATTCAATGACATGTCAGATAAGTTGCGTAATGCTATTTATGATGTGAGCAAGGCCAGAGATTCCGCCGACGAGGCCAACGCAGCCAAAAGTATGTTCCTGGCGAACGTGAGCCACGAACTGCGCACTCCTCTGAATGCCATTATCGGCTACAGCGAGCTGTTACATGATGAAATGGACGATAAAAGTGAGATAAACCGCCCACAGTTTCAACAGGATCTAGGCACTATTATTCACTCCGGCCGGCAACTACTCTCTCTCATTGATGACATTCTGGATTTATCAAAAATTGAGACAGGAAAAATGTCCCTACACTGTGAGACATTCAGTCCCACAGTCATTATTAAACAGGCGTGTGAAGTTTTGGCGCCGCTGTTAAGAAGTAACCATAATGAGTTGCGAATCAGCGGCTTGGAAGAATTACCTGCGCTTTACAACGATGCCACCAAATTCCGACAAATTTTCACCAACCTGCTAAGCAATGCCAACAAATTCACCCAGGGTGGCCATATCAGTGTCAGCGCACAGCAGGTGCCTGAACGACCAAGCTGGATAACATTTACCGTAGAGGATACGGGGATAGGCATCACCAACGACCAACTATCTTACGTGTTCGATGCCTTTGTTCAAGCCGAGTCGTCTACCAGTGCAAACTATGGGGGTACGGGGCTGGGGCTAGCCATCTCACGCGACTTTTGCATGTTAATGGGAGGAAGCATAACGGTAGAAAGCGAGATCGGCGTTGGCTCGAGTTTCACGGTACTGATCCCTACTGACCCAGAATTAACTCACGCAGGCGCTTAAGCGCTTCCTCACGCTTTTCCAGACTCTCGCTGAGGTCATCCTTTTCGTTCTGCAGCTCGTCGATATAGTCATGCAACCCCACCAATACTGCCAACGTTCCACCCAAAATCAGAACTTGCTGGTTCAGCTCGATTCCTTCAGGTACGCGTCTCATTAGTTGACGATAGGCATCAGCCGCAGCTCTCCAGTTATAGTAGGGGCTGTCGGGCAACATCTTTTCATACGCAATGGCAATGCCTGCCTCCCAGTCCGCCCCGGGGGTTGATTCCAGACGTTGATAGCGTCTGAAATAGTTTACCGCCTCAACATTATCGCCCGCCACCATCGCACTAAAACCTTTCTCCAGATAGGTATAATCTACACCGACATTCTGGTCGTCGACACAGGGTACTAGGGTTGGATCAGGAAGGTTGAGGGTGATTTCATTAGCCGTTTTTGACCCTGACACTTGCGATGAGTCGATTGCAGTAGACCCAGATGCGCACGCCTGTAGCAATAAAACCATGCTACCTAGCACAGCAAAGGAAACGCGAGTCAAAAACAATACTGTATCCTCAAGGTAAACCGCTAGCGCCGAGTGTAGCGCATTCAAAATCCCGCTGAAAGCTCAATCGAGTGCCTCCTGCACGGGGGTCATAATCTCGGAACTGACACACCGGATGCACTTATTCAGGGCGCATATGAGGAAACAACAATACGTCTCTAATAGAGGACGAATCGGTGAGTAACATCACTAAACGATCAATACCTATTCCCTCGCCTGCTGTGGGTGGCAAACCATACTCTAGGGCGCGAATATAATCCTGATCAAAGTGCATGGCCTCTTCGTCTCCAGTTTCCTTTTGCGCCACCTGAGACAAGAAGCGCTCGGCCTGATCCTCCGCATCATTGAGCTCGGAAAATCCATTAGCGAGTTCGCGTCCACCCACAAAAAACTCAAAACGGTCAGTAACAAAAGGATCTCCGTCACTGCGCCTGGCCAGCGGCGAAACTTCTGTCGGATAGGCCGTAATGAAGGTTGGCTGATCCAGCAAGTGTTCCACTGTTTTTTCGAATATCTCTATTTGAACTTTACCCAACTCCCAGCCCTCTTTAAGCGAGATGCCTAGATTTTGCGCAATGCGTCTTGCGGCCGACGCATCAGACAGTTGCTGGGCACTGATGTCCGGATTATGCTGCAGAATAGCGTCAAACACCGTGATCCGAGTAAACGGTCTGGAAAAATCGTATGTGCCGCCCTGATAATGTACCGTAGTGCTGCCCAGCACAGTCTCAGCGAGCTTGCGCAACATATCCTCCGTCAGATTCATCGCATCTTCATAATCAGCATAAGCCCAGTAGAATTCCAGCATAGTAAACTCAGGGTTGTGACGTGTCGAAAGCCCTTCATTGCGAAAACTACGATTAACCTCGAAAACACGTTCGAACCCACCCACCACCAGACGCTTCAGATAAAGCTCCGGCGCAATCCTCAGATACATGTCCATATCGAGTGCATTGTGGTGCGTGACAAAGGGTTTAGCCGCCGCCCCCCCGGGGATAACATGCATCATCGGGGTCTCGACTTCCATAAAATCAAGACCGCTCATGTAATCGCGAATAAATGCAATGATGTTAGAACGCATACGAAATATCTGACGTGACTCGGGGCTCACGATCAGGTCGACATAGCGCTGCCTGTAACGCAACTCCTGATCCGCCAGCCCGTGATATTTATCCGGCAGCGGACGCAGAGCTTTGGTCAAAAGTCGCGACTCCTCCATATTGATATAGAGATCGCCTTTACCGGATTTGTGCAACGGGCCGGTAGCCCCCACGATATCACCCAGATCCCAGCTCTTAATTTGCGCCAACGAACTCTCGCTCAGTCCTTTGCGATTGACATACAGTTGTATCTGGTCAGAACCATCCTGAAGCAACAGGAATGAGCCTCGATTGCGGATCAAACGGCCTGCGACCGAGTAAACTCGATTGGCCTGTTCCAACTCCTCCTTGGAACATTCTGAAAACTCACTCAACAGCTTATCCGCCATCGCGGTGCGCCTAAAATCGTTGGGAAACGGATTGCCCTGTTCTCTCAGGGCTGCCAGCTTGCCGCGACGCTCAGCTATGAGTTTGTTCTCTTCACGCGCATCACCTGTTCCTTCTCCAGACGCCTGTCCCTGTTCACTCATAATACTTCTCACAGTCCGCTTTTTAGTGACGCTTCTATAAATCGGTCAATATCGCCATCGAGTACTGCCTGGGTATTGCTCGTCTCTATTCCGGTACGCAAATCCTTGATACGGGAATCATCTAGCACATAAGAACGAATCTGGCTGCCCCAGCCTATATCTGCTTTGCTGTCTTCCATGGCCTGCTTTTCCGTATTCCGCTTCTGCACTTCCAGTTCATATAACTTGCCACGAAGAAGTTTCATGGCATTGTCACGATTCTGGTGCTGCGAACGTTCGGTCTGGCACTGTACCACGGTGCCCGTAGGGTTGTGGGTAATGCGCACGGCCGAATCGGTCTTGTTGACATGCTGACCACCGGCGCCGCTGGCACGGTAGGTATCGGTACGAAGATCAGCAGGGTTGATATCGATTTCGATATTGTCATCGATTTCAGGTGCCACAAAAATCGATGCGAATGATGTGTGTCTGCGATTTCCTGAATCAAAGGGAGATTTGCGGACCAGACGATGCACTCCCGTTTCAGTCCGCAACCAACCGAAGGCATACTCTCCCTCAAATTTGATGGTGGCGCTCTTGATCCCGGCCACATCTCCTCCTGAAGCCTCGATCAATTCAGTATTAAAACCCTTATTCTCACCCCAACGCAGATACATGCGCAACAGCATCTCTGCCCAATCTTGGGCCTCTGTACCGCCGGAGCCTGACTGGATGTCCAAGTAGGCATTATTGGGGTCCATTTCACCCGAAAACATGCGCCGAAACTCGAGCTGCTCAAGCAATGTGACCAGACTGCCAACTTCGCTTTCAATTTCAGCGACAGTTGCTTCATCGTCTTCCCCAGACGCCAGTTCAAGTAGATCCCTAGCATCGATGACGTTGCTATCAAGTTTCTCGATGGTATGAACAATGGTCTCAAGCGACACCCTTTCACGCCCCAATTCTCTTGCGCGCTCCGGTTGCTCCCAGACACTGGGCTCAGCCAATTCCAGTTCTACTTCGGCCAGACGTTCCTTACGCTGATCAAAGTCAAAGGTACCCCCTCAGTACGCCAGCGCGCACCTGAATATCTTTTAATTGCAGCAGAAGAGGATTGATCTCAAGCATGTTATAAAACCGCGCTATACAAAGGCGGCATTCTACCCCAGCAGCAGGCAGCGGGACAGAGAAAACAGCCTGGAGCCGTCTATCCAAGCGCGTAGTCGAAGTGTCTAAGGCGGGATTATTGCCACTAGATGCTCAATCATAAGCTGTACTGAGCGCTGCCCCCGAAACTCGTTTACATCAAGACGGTAGGCAATTTCAACTTGTTCGACTTCCGGGGCTGGCCAGATCTCCAGGTCGACGTTAAAGGCGATGGCATCCAACAATACTTTACTGCCAACGGGTGCTAATACAAGTTTGAGGTGCTTCTGCCCCACCAAACGCTGACTAACTACTGAAAAAAAACCGTCAAACATGGGCTCCGGGAAACGCTGCCCCCAGGGTCCTGCAAAACGAAGCTTGGTAGCCAACTCTAGCTCAAATTCATCTGGCGCCAGCGCTCCGTCGGATTCAATCACTGCCTGCAAGTGCACATCTTCCGCATGGCGCGCCACTTCTGCCACAAAGGCAACAGAAAATGCCTCGTAGTCCTCTCTTCGCAGCGTGAGACCGGCTGCCATAGCGTGACCCCCGAAGCGGGTAATAAGGCCAGGATGGCGGGTGGCGACAGCATCCAGAATGTCGCGAATATGAATGCCAGCAATGGAACGAGCCGAACCCTTGATTTCACCCGAATCACCGTCGGCAAACGCTATCGTGGGACGGTGTAGCCGATCCTTTATACGTGACGCTAGGATGCCGATTACGCCCTGATGCCATCCACTCTGGTAGAGCGTCATGCCAACGGGCACGTCCGCACCCCCTTCCAGCGACAGCCTTGCTAATATTTCTATTGCCTCTGCCTGCATGTCCTGTTCGATAATCCGGCGATCCTGGTTGAGCTGATGAAGCCTGTCAGCCTGCGCCCTCGCGCCTACCAGACTCTCGCAAAGTAGGCATTCAATGCCAATGGACATGTCTTCCAGACGTCCCGCCGCATTAATACGCGGCCCCACCGCAAATCCGAGGTCCGATGCGACTACCGAGTGAGGCTGGCGGGATGCCACTTCAAGTAGCGCCAAAATACCGGGACGGCATTGGCTTGCGCGAATCCGTCGTAGACCCTCTGCGACCAAAATGCGGTTATTGCGGTCCAGTGGCACAACATCCGCAACAGTTCCCAGTGCGACCAGGTCCAGATACTGGGCCAAATTGACCTCCGGACGCTGTTCAAACCATCCCCTAGCACGCAGTTCGGCTCGCAGCGCCAGCATAATATAAAAAATAACGCCGACACCTGCGAGATTTTTGCTGGGAAACCCGCACCCAGGCTGATTAGGATTCACAATGACATCCGCCATAGGAAGCTCTCGACCTGCCAAATGGTGGTCGGTAATGAGTGTACTGATGCCAAACTCCCTGGCCGCAGCCACCCCCTCCAGACTGGATATACCGTTATCGACGGTAATGATCAGGTCGGGTTTATCGACGGCCGCGAGTGCAACAATCTCTGGGGTCAGCCCGTAGCCATACTCAAAACGATTGGGTACTAGGTAGTCGACATGGCCGGCGCCAAAGGCCCTGAGGACCGAGACCGCCAGTGCAGTGCTAGTAGCGCCATCTGCGTCAAAGTCGCCAATAACAACAATCCTATCGTCACAGGAAAGTGCATCTGCCAGCATCGTCGCCGCGCGGTCAGCGTTGAGTAACAGCATTGGGGGTTGCAGGCATTCAAGGGACAGATCCAATTGCCCGCATGAATCGATACCGCGTCCGCTGTAGACCCGCGCCAACAGCGGATGGATATCGGTATCAGAAAAAGACTCTGTAGAGGCAGTCTCCCGGCGGCGAATAAGTTTCTGCACTTTGCTGGCGGCCTGAGTCAGGCGTTAATGTTAGCCGCGATAAATTCCTGAACCGCCGCCAGATCGTTGGGCAGGACTTGGAATCGCTCGCTGCGTTCAAACAGGTCACTCAAATGCAGTGGCAAGGCAACGGCTTGTTTCAGACCAGCACTTTTGATCGCCTCTGGAAATTTCGCAGGATGTGCAGTCGCCATGGTTATCATCGGAATCCCTGCTGCAACATCACTGTCCAAAGCAGCTTTCACACCAATGGCACTGTGCGGATCCAGCAGGTATTCACAGTCTCGCCAGGTACTGGCAACCTGCTGACACGTCTCCTCATCCGATACGCATTGGCTACTAAACAATGAGCGCGCCTGCTTCATCGCAGTCTCGTTCAAGCTTATATCGCCATGGTCAAATTGCTGCATCAAGTCAGCAATGGCAGCACCGTCTCGATCATACAGATCGAATAACAGTCGCTCAAAATTGCTTGAAACCGTAATGTCCATACTCGGGGACAGCGAATGCTCCAGCGGTTGACGACCATACGTGCTGCCCGTCATCACGCGATGCAACACATCGTTGCGATTGGTCGCGATAATGAGGCGCTCAATGGGCAACCCCATTTGTCGCGCAAGATAGCCCGCAAAAATATCGCCAAAATTTCCTGTGGGTACCGAGAACGCGACTGGACGAGTGGGCGCACCCAGAGCCAGTGCGGCGTAAAAATAATACACAATCTGGACCATGATCCGCGTCCAGTTAATGGAGTTGACTGCCACCAGCTGACGGTCATCGGGAAGAAAACTCTGGTCGCCGAAACTGGCTTTCACCATTGCCTGGCAATCATCGAAGTTACCTTCTACCGCCAGATTGTGGATGTTATCTCCCTGTACAGTCGTCATCTGCCGCCGCTGCACATCAGACACTCTGTTATTGGGGTGAAGTATGAATATGTCGACATTCTTACAGTGCTTACAGCCCTCAATTGCAGCTGAGCCGGTATCGCCCGAGGTGGCGCCCAATATCACCACTTTCTGCTTCTTGCGCTCCAACACGTAGTCCAGCAAGCGCCCCAGCAACTGCAGCGCGAAGTCCTTGAAAGCCAGAGTTGGCCCATGGAACAATTCCAGTACCCACTGGTCCGAACCGATCTGCACCAGAGGGGCCACCGCGTTATGGCGAAACTCGGCGTAGGTTTCCACCACCATCGCGCGCAAGTCATCTGCGGGAATACAGTCGTGCACAAAGGGTGTAATAATTTTTTGCGCTAGCTGTGGATAATCAAGCGTAGCCATAGCCGCGATTTCCTCATGGGAAAAGCGGGGCAAGGTCTCAGGCACATATAACCCACCATCGGAAGCCAGACCCGTCAGAAGGACCTGTTCAAAATTGAGCACAGGCGCCTGCCCTCTAGTGCTAATGTATTTCACGTGTCGCTGATCCTTTCTTAAGCCCAAACTAACTGACTAACCGTCCAGTGCTTCCACCCGGATGCGCGTGACCTTGCCGTTAATTGTCTCCAATGCTTCTATTTCAGACACGGCGATATCCACACTGCCCTGGGGTGCCTTGTTCGTAAGTACGATGAGCGATACCAGAGTCTGGCCTTGGCCTGGCGCTCTCTGGATCAATGCCTCGATGCTGATACCCTGCTCGCTAAAAATACTGGCGACCCTAGACAACACACCCGGCTTGTCCGCGACTTCCATGCGCAAATACCAGGGCGTTTTTACTTTTTCAATCGGTATTATGGGCACGTTTCGCAGGTCAGCTATAGCGACGCCAAGGGCCGGTAGTCGTGCACTTACATCGGCGCGAGCCAGATCGATTAGATCAGCCACCACTGCCGATGCAGTGGGCCGTGCACCCGCACCGGCACCATAATAAAGTGTAGGTCCAACCGCGCCGCCTTCCACGAGAATCGCATTTTTTACACCGTCGACCTCCGCCAGCAAAAGATCATCAGGTATCAGTGTTGGATGCACGCGCAATTCAACGCCCTGATCAGTTTGCTTCGCAATGCCCAAGTGTTTAATGATGTATCCAAGTTCCAAGGCATAACCAACATCCTGTGTGGTCAGCTCAGTAATGCCTTCGGTGTATACGGCGTCAAATTGCAACGGCATACCAAACGCTAGCGAGGCCAGAATAACCAGCTTATGCGCCGCATCGGTGCCCTCTACGTCGAAGGCTGGGTCGGCCTCCGCATAACCTAGGGCCTGAGCTTCGGCCAGTACATCCGCAAATTCCCGCCCTCTGTCGCGCATTTCAGTGAGGATGTAATTTCCGGTGCCGTTGATAATACCTGCTAGCCATTCAATGCGATTTGCCGCCAGGCCTTCGCGCAGGGCTTTGACAATAGGAATACCACCAGCGATCGCGGCCTCATAACGCACCTCCACACCGTGCTTCTCTGCCAGTGCAAAAATTTCGTTGCCAAACTCAGCGATGAGGGCCTTATTGGCGGTGACTACATGCTTACCGGCAATAATCGCCGCTTCTACCAGTTCGCGGGCAACAGTCGTGCCGCCAATCAGCTCCACAAGAATATCTACCTCGGGATCGCGAGCCACCTCAAATATGTCTCGGCTGACACGGATGCCGGCCAGATCACAAGCCGGACTGTCGTGGCGGGCCCCGACATGAATCACCTGCAACCGAGCCGCTGCGCGGGCTGTTATAAGCTCCGCGTTGTCTCGCAAGACATTAAATGTGCCACCTCCGACTGTGCCTAAGCCGCAAATGCCTATGTTGACTGATTTCAATCTCGTTCCTACTTTAAATAGTCGCGCCGCAGCGCATCGTGTTCAGGCAAAGCCGTTATTTTTAAACATCCGCTTAATGTTGCGAATAGCCTGGCGTGTGCGGTGCTCATTCTCAATCAAGCCAAAGCGCACATAGCCCTCTCCGTACTCCCCGAAACCAATGCCCGGAGAAACCGCCACCTGAGCCTCAGTGAGTAGATTTTTGCTGAACTCAACTGAGCCCAACTTCTGATAGAACTGCGGAATCTTGGCCCAGACGAACATAGTAGCCTTTGGTGGAGTGACCTCCCAACCAATAGCATTGAGGCCACTGCACAATACATCTCGACGGGACTGATACATTGCTACAATTTGCGCCACACAACTTTGATCACCCTCTAATGCAGCAATGGCGGCCACCTGAATGGGCGTGAACATACCGTAATCAAGATAGGACTTCATCCGCGCCAGCGCACCGATCAACACTTTGTTTCCAACACAAAAACCAACGCGCCAACCAGGCATGTTGTAGCTTTTGGACATGCTAAAGAATTCCACAGCAACATCCCGCGCGCCTTCCACCTGCAGAATTGAAGGTGCCACATAGCCGTCATAACACAGATCGGCATATGCCAGATCCTGGACCACCCAGATCGAATGCTCCCGCGCAATTTTGATCACTCTTTCGTAGAATTCCAATTCCACACACTGTGCAGTAGGGTTGGACGGAAAGTTCAGCACCAACATCTTGGGACGCGGCCAACTGGTGAATATCGCCTTTT
>JAPKBI010000478.1 GCA_028823475.1 Halioglobus sp.
AAGGGCCAACGCGGCGCAGGCCGCGCTCGCGCATGATGTCTGAGGCTTCGGTCTGACTCAAAGAAGAGGCTCCTCCTGAGCCGGCTATTATCCCCGTGCGCTCGTGAGAGACCTCAGATTCTTGCAGCCCTGCGTCATCGATTGCCCGCTGCATCGCGATATAGGCATAAGCTGCTGCATTGCCCATAAAGCGCAATTTTTTTCGGTCGATGTGTGTTTCGATGTCAATTATTGGAGAACCTGACACATGCGAGCGCATGCCTATATCGATCTGTTCCTGATTAGCCGTGATGCCAGAGCGGCCTTCATACAGAGCCTTCGAAACTGTGTCGGCATCGTTGCCTAAACAGGAGACTATGCCCAGACCTGTGATAACTATTCGTTTACGCATACGACTAAAAAGACTCCGTTGATTTAAATAGGCCGACTCGCAAATCTTTTGCAACATAAATTTCAGTGCCGTCAACCGAGAGGGCCCCGTCGGCAATACCCATGATCAACTTGCGCTCAATCACACGTTTGATATCAATTTTATAGACTATTTTGCTCGCGCTGGGGAGTATTTGGCCACTGAACTTGACCTCTCCGCAGCCTAATGCGCGTCCTCGTCCAGGGTTATCCCGCCATCCAAGAAAAAATCCGAGCAGCTGCCACATAGCGTCCAAGCCAAGACATCCGGGCATCACCGGATCCCCTGGGAAGTGACATTGGAAAAACCACAAGTCAGGGTTGATATCCAGCTCTGCGATGATTTCTCCTTTACCATAATTGCCCCCTTCCGAACTGATATGAGCAATACGGTCAATCATCAGCATTTTGTCTATCGGTAGTTGAGCATTTCCCGCGCCAAAGAGCTCACCCTTACCGCAAGCGATCAGTTCGTCTTTGGAGTATGTATCTTTACCAATCATAGATTTTCCAGTATTGCTTTGAGCGAGGTATTTGCTTGCCTACCACAGAATCAAAAGGCCTGTTGGCGCGGATAATATGAATGAGCGATTTGTGCTTCTATTTTAATAGTTGGGAGTCACAAGTCCAGTGGTTTACTGGTCAAAAATACAGCGTTCAGTTAACATCAATCAGCGGCTGTCTTTTGCGGCCCGATGTTGCATAGTATGGTCATGTAGACTGTTGCTTCATATTACAGGGGATTTAGATGTTAACACCCGTACTTCTTTCTGGCGGCGTAGGTAGCAGGTTGTGGCCGGTCTCCAGGGAGAGCCATCCCAAACAGTTTTTAGCGCTGGCTGGGGAGCTCACGATGTTACAGGAAACCCTGCGGCGCACTAGCGGCTTGGAAGCAGCTGCGCCGATCGTCGTGTGCAATGAGGAACACCGCTTTATGGTAGCGGAGCAACTACGACAGTTGGACTTGCAGCCCGGTGCGCTGATTCTTGAGCCACAGGGACGAAATACCGCGCCGGCGTTAGCATTGGCAGCCTTACAGGCTGTTACTTTAGATCCGGAATCCATTTTACTGGTATTGCCAGCAGACCATTTGATTACGGATGTCGAGGCCTTTATTGCAGCGGTCGAAAAATCTCTGCCGCTTGCCGTTGAGGGCAGGTTGATGACCTTTGGTGTGGTCCCCACTGCGCCAGAGACAGGTTATGGCTATATCAAATGTGGGTCTGGCTTGGCAGATGACTTGTTCGAGTTGGAGCGTTTTGTTGAAAAGCCCGACGCTGCTGTTGCTCAAGATTATATGGAAAGTGGTGGCTACCTGTGGAACAGCGGGATGTTTCTGTTGCGGGCACAAACCTATCTTGATGAGTTGGATAAGCGCGCACCTGACATTTTGTCGTGCTGCGAACAGGCGATGCGCGCCGCGACGGTCGATATGTATTTTGTGCGGCCTGACGCCCAGTTGTTTGAGCGATGCCCCTCTGACAGTATTGATTATGCTGTCATGGAAAAGACAGACGCCGGAGCCGTCGTTTCCCTTAATTGTGGTTGGAGCGATGTGGGCGCGTGGTCCGCTTTGTGGGAGGTGGCCGAGCGTGACGCGGACGGTAACGTGTTTCGCGGAGATGTCATTATAGACAACTGCCGTGGAAGTTATTTTCGTAGCGAATCGCGCCTGGTGGCTGCGACAGGCGTGGAAAACCTCGTGGTCGTTGAAACTGCGGATGCAATACTTATCGCCGACCGTGATAAAGTGCAGGACGTTAAGCGCATCGTTACTGCATTAAAGCAAGGGCGACGTCCGGAAGCCACGCTGCACCGACGCGTCTATCGCC
>JAPKBI010000479.1 GCA_028823475.1 Halioglobus sp.
TCTCCATCGCCTTTGCCACCAGTTTTCTTGCCTCCTCACGAGAATCTGCGACCCCCACCCAAGGCTGATAACCATGAAGCCAGTCGGTCTTGTCCCGGCCAGTTTCTGATGCTGCCTGCTGAACGAGTGCCAGGGCTTCCCGATACCGCCGGACGGAGCACCAGGCGCCGATCCAACCGTCACCAAATCGCGCTGTCCTATCCAATGCCGCGTTTGAGCGGCCTCCGACAATAATGGGGACGCTGTTCCCCACGGTGGGTTTTATCCTCGCCTGACTGAGATTGAAAAACTCACCTTCAAAGTCAACCGACTCACCAAGCATAAGTCGCCGCACAATCTCCAGGCATTCGTTTGTCCGGCGCCCGCGAGTACGAGGGTCAACACCACAGATTTCAATCTCATGTCTGTCTTCGCCGCCGATACCAACGCCGAATAACATTCGACCCGGAGCTATTTTGTGCATGGTTGCCAGTTGCCGTGCGACCGGCAGCGGGTGTCTTAGCGGCAACAAGTAGATGCTGATCATGACGCTCATCTCAGCATGCAGTTGTGAAAGTGCAGCAATTTCGACAAAACCGTCCGTTCCGGAACCGTCGCGAAACGAGACATGGTCAGCCATGAAAATATGATTAACGCCTGCGGCCCAGGCGTCTTCAAGCATCCTGTGTTTGGCATCAATGCTCATTGACCAAAGGCCTACGGGGGTTGCCAGTCCGATTTTCAATTCATTTGTCATAAGAAGTTCGATTTACCCGTCCAGAATGAGTGCGTGTCAGAACAAATACGTTCCGGCAATGCATGCAATACTAACAGGCCATCCGACAGGCTGGTGTGATTGCCAATGACGATACATGGCCTGTCTATTTCATCAAAAAAACGCGTGCGCTCAATTTGGCGTGGCCTGCAGTAGCGTCGTAAATAGCGCTCGCTGATTTTGTAGCGAAAAAGAACCCGGATCAACATATATACTTGCACAAATAGACTTTATTTTCTGGCTAACTGTTATTGTTGGCCTCATAATTTCAAATCGCTTAAACGAGACTGATGATGGAAACGGGAAAACAACTGATTGAAGAAGCACAGCGTCTTAGTGATCTGTTTTTCGATCAGGCAGAAACAATAGAAGCAGCTGGAAGAGTGCCTGCAGATCTGTCCAAACTTATGGCCGAGGCCGGCTTTTATCGATTGGGCGTGCCGCAGGAGATAGGTGGCCTTGAAGCTCCGCCACGACTCTCCAGTGAAATTTTTGAGATATTGGCGCAAGGGGATGCCTCCTGTGCGTGGGTTGCTTTCATCGGCACAACCTCTGGTGCCGCTCTAGGGAATGTATCTAAAGAGATCGGCCGACAGATCCTTGCCAGTCCTACGACCATGTTGACCGGAGTTTTCGCGCCAACAGGCCGGGCAGAACTGACAGATGAGGGGTTCAGGGTCACGGGACGTTGGCAATGGGGTTCTGGAAGCCAGAATGCTGACTGGATCATGGGTGGTTGTATGCTGACCAAAAACGGCGAGCCGATCCTCGACAAGGCTGGTAATCCTGCAAATCACATGATGATTATGCCAGCTGATAAAGTCGAATTATTGGACACCTGGCATGTGAGTGGTCTGAAGGGCACCGGTAGTGTTGATTATCAGGTGGACAATTTACTGGTACCAACCACGCATGGTGTAGGATATTTGGACCATGAAGCCCATTCTGGCCCACTCTCCAGTTTTCCCAGCATAACGTTTCTTGCCCTGGGTATTGCCGCGGTAGCGCTGGGTATAGCTCGTGCTTCGATTAAGGAATTTGTGGCGCTTGCAGGGAGTAAAAAGCGGGCACATTCCAGGAAGACGATTGCCGAGCAACCACACACACATCTCAAGCTTGCCGAAGCAGAGGCGCAACTGCGCAGCGCGCGGGCATTCTACTACGAGGCGATAGATGCAGTTTGGGACAGCACGCGGCAACAGGGTCGCGCCAGTTTGGCGCTAAGACGGGATTTGCGTCTGGCAACAACGTATACGGTGACCTCCTGTGTTCAGGTTGTTGATGCCATGTATGCTCTCGGTGGTGGTGTATCGGTTTATCAGACTTCCCGATTGCAGCGCTATCTACGGGATGTTCAGGTTGCACGACAGCACATCATGGTGTCGCCCTCGGTCATGGAAACAGCGGGGCGTCTGCTGCTCGATGTAAAGGCAAACGTTTCAATGTTTTAGTTTGTATTCATCGAGGGATCAGATTCGATGGCTT
>JAPKBI010000065.1 GCA_028823475.1 Halioglobus sp.
AGGCTTGCAGGAATTGAATGATCAGTACCGCGACCAAGGCCTTAGGGTTGTTGGCTTTGCCAGTGATGATTTTCGCCAAGAAGCGAAAAATGAAGAAGAGGCAGCGAATGTTTGCTATGTGAACTACGGTGTCACGTTCACAATGTTCGCACCGACTCATGTGCGCGGGGATGACGCTAATCCGGTGTTTCGGGAGCTTGCCAACCAAACTGAAGCCCCGAGTTGGAATTTCAACAAATATATCGTCGATTCTACGGGCAAGGTTGTCAAGCATTTCGACAGCAGCACCTCGCCTGATAGTCCTGCGTTGAAGCAAGCTATTGAGAGCGTTCTCTAATTTTATGAACGCTGTTGGCTTTCAATCGTCCGTATTAAATCGCGAATGTCTCCAACACAGATAAGGTGACCGCGCCGATGTTTACGCCGATAAAAAATCCCAACCCGCAGGGAAAAGGCGTTGTCCCGATCCTGAGGGACTGGTCGATGATGCAACCTACCGTGTCTGGCCCCAAAGATGCCGGAGAATTCCTTCGCGACTATGCCGTTTCTTCTTTGATTCTTACCGCAAAATTTGGCTTCAAGCCGGTCATAGGGAACACCTACTACCTCTATACGGGAGAGAAAGGGTGGACATTGTCTCTTATATCGCCCAAGGAGTGGGGTCAGAGTAGCCCCGGAGAATTTTTGGCGAGCTGTCGCTTGCGCATTGATATGACCTGGGAAATGAGTATTGACGAGCTGGCCGAAGACTCCGATGCTTTGGTCAGAGCAAGAGAGTTTATACATGGCTTTGTTGACGGCCTGTCAGAACAGGATTCGATTTCTACCCATCTTCCTTTCTACGAAAGTCATTTACCCTACTATCAGCGAATGCTTGGCACTGCCCTGGCATCTTCCTTGAAAAAATCTCTGCCCGCTTCCGGGGACAGCATGAAAGCGCTCATGGCGGAGCAGTCTTCGCCCCGTTCGGATTCGGGTTATCTACTTTCCGCCAATGCGTCCGATGTTAGTGTTCTCCAAGGGCGGCCGTCGCAGATTGCATAATTTTTACAATCGTTGCCGCAGCCGCGGCAGGGTAGACGTGGATACACATTGTCTGATTCGGCTTTAGGCGGCTCGCCTAGTTGTGCATTGGGTTCATTGTTCATTCGTCTAGGTTCTCTATTAGTTTATGTCCCTTGTGCCACTCTAAAGCTTGCGAGGCAAGAAGCGCTGCCGTCTGGCGCAGGCGCTATATTGAGCGTTGAAACGCTGTTAATTAGTGGACGGTACCCAGTTGCCGTGGAAGCCAAACGGCACTCGTCTTGGCAGGTGGATAGTGGCGGCGGGGCCGGCAGCTATATCCTTCGCCTCAAGGATGACGACGTCACTGGAATCACTCTCGGCATCATAGACGAAGGACATTAACCAGCCGTCGTCTTCGGATGTTGAGTCTTGTCTCGGAACAAAAACAGGCTCCATAAACTGTCTCGCCATTCCTTCGTTGTAGGTCTCTTTTTGACTCTGCTGTAGGTCATGTTTGATGAGTCCCCCCGTGGAAAATCCTGCGTCCAGTGCAACAGTGTATCCATAGCGATAAGACTTGCCGGTAAACTGTTCCGCGATGCGGGGGAATTCCTGACTCTGGTCATCAAGCCGAGTTTCTTGCACGCGTGTTTTCAGTGGATCGATAACCCACCTATCCAGGGTCACAGTACCTTCATTCGGGCCGCGCATGTCCGTTGCAAACATCTTTGGATGGCGTAACACGTCGAGGACTACTCGCCCCATGGCATCTTCATGGCCGTTCATTGGATGAAAGACATAGCATGGGTCGACCTCGTGCCACGTGACCTCTTCTGCCCCTCCATGCCGAGGGAGCAATCCTACCCTGGCGCCGTAGTCAGCGCTCCAGCGGTAAGGCAGACTGGCACCCGCCACTGCAGCCTTCATGTCCAGTATTACTGGCAGATCCAAAAGGATGAAGTAATTTTTGGTGATCATACAATCATGCACCATAGGCTGCCCCGGAACAGGGACATTAACCGTACGAATGACGTCGCCCCCGGCGCCGATGACGACATGCTGTATATAATCCCACAGTGGAGAATAGACAGCGGCATGCAATTCTCCAGTATCCGCATCAAGGTGGGGGTGTGCCGATAAACCACCGGACAGGGTTCCACCCAGATTCGTGCGCGTGACTGTTTCAAGCGATGAATTTAACTGCACTGGGAGATTCCCACCTTCGACCAGTGCCAGTCTTTTTCCAGCATGAAATATAATGTTGGTGTTGGCGACCCCGCCGCCAAGCTGTAACGCATTTTTAGGACCTTGCACCGGCGGCCAGCCTTTGGCCTCAACAATTTCATCATCGCGCACGTAACGGCTTCGAAACCATTCGGCTTTTCCGTCGCGCAGCTGGAGACCGTGTACCATGCCGTTACCAAGGAACCAATGATGCGTGGCGGGCTCTGGATTCACTGGGTTGGGGCCTATGCGCAATAGCTGGCCAGCCAATTCGGGCGGTATGTGGCCGCTAACTTTGAGCGTGTCGACCGTGACCTCAGTGTCCACAGGAGCAAAGTTGTCTACAAGGTAAGGGTTGTCTGCCATGTCAGCGCTCGGATAGTGGTGCTTATTGCGATGGGTAAAGCCGTATAATGAACGTACTACGCCGGCCGGTAAAGCGCCGATCACAAACATCTCCGAAAATCCTCCAAATCATCCGATGAGTCCGCAAGAGCGTATACTTTATAAGACTTAATACATTGCATTCGGAGATGCCAGACAAATGGCCAGTAGTAAGCACATTGTCACAATAACCGGCGCTACCGGATTTGTAGGTAGACATTTTGTTGAACGTCTTGTCAGCGAAAAAAAGTACCGCATTAGATGTCTCGTTCGCCACACTAGCGACGTTTCCCTGTTGCGCGCATTGGACCCGGACATCAGCTTCCATTACGGCGACATTACTCGAAAATCAAGCTTGTCTGCAGCCTTTGAGGGTGCGTGGGGTGTGGTAAATATAGCGGGCTATCGAGAGTTTTGGAGCCGCAATAAAGAGCATTTTTATGCGCTCAATGAGCGCGGTGCAACGAATGTGTTTGAGGCCTGTTTGGAGGCCGGTGTAAAAAAGGTGGTTCAGGTGAGTACCCCTTTGGCTTATGGTGTGCCGGACACTATACCTTTTGATGAACAAACACTTCCCGGACGTCATCCCAGTGATTATGCGAGGAGCAAATATTTGGGTGACCAGGCGGGACGGGCATTGTGTGAAAACCACGGCTTGCCGCTCGCTATCGTACATCTGGCGGCGGTCATAGGTGCGGGGGATGACAAAGAGACCATGGAAGTCAAGAGAGCGGTGGACGGGAAGCTGCCCGCATTGATTGGGGCAGACACCACGTACACCTATGTCTATGTCAGAGACGCTGCTGATGCAATTGCGCGAGCGCTGATAAAAAAAGATTCTGTTGGGTGTAGTTATCTCATCGGGAATCAGCGCGCTACTACGCGCGACTATTTCAAAATCATTGGCAGAATCGCTGATGTGCCGGTGCCAAACTGGAACATACCTGAGTCTTTTCTGTGGCCACTGGCCATGGGCATGGATATCTTGGCTCGAAAGACCGGCAAACGCCCTATGATGCCGTTAGATGTATTGAGGACAACAGCGGCCGGTTCTCTGTTGTTTGATCCATCTCGAGGGATCAATGAGCTAGGCATGTCGTATACGGCATTAGAGACTGCGCTGGCAGAGTCCGTCGCAGAGATCCGAGAAGCGGGGTGATCATTTAATCACACCAGTGGCGCCGCATAGCGTTGCTTATATTCTATGAATTCATTAATGAAACGATAAGGAAATAAATGCATGTCATACAAGGTTGTTACATGGGGTACAGGCAATGTGGGTAGCTATGCTGTTCGAGCAGTACTGGGTCATCCAGAGCTAGAACTAGTTGCACATATCGTTAGTTCGCCTGAAAAATCAGGCCGCGATGTCGGTGATTTAGCCGGCCTTGAGGAGATGACGGGCATCTTGGCCACCGACAGCATTGATGAAGCCTTGGCGACGAAACCTGACTGCGTTATTTATACAGCCCACTCAGAGACCCGGATGATGGAGGCGGCGGAGGATCAGGCAAAATGCCTTCGTCAGGGTATCAATGTCGTGTCTAGCTCATTGTTCATGTTGCAGTACCCTCATAATCCAGGAATTGCATTTTTGGCAGATCCTCTAAACGCGGCCTGCGAAGAAGGTCAGTCTACCTGCTTTAATAACGGCATTGATCCGGGCTTCGCTAACGACACTATGCCACTCGTTTTTACCGGCTTGTCAGAATACTGGAGCAGTATTCGCATGCGTGAAATTGTCAATTATGCAACCTATGAACAGGAGCACACGATTCGCGAGGTGATGGGTTTCGGCTATCCGATAGATCATGACTGCATGTTGTTCAGAGAGGGCATGCTGTCCTTGGGATGGGGCGGCTCAGTTCACTCGGTGGCGGCAGGTTTAGGCATTACCCTCGATAAAGTTTATGAAATACATGAACGGCTCCCTTTAACAGAGGATATTCATAACGGTATGGGGACGTTTAAGGCCGGCACCACTGGCGCTATGCGTTTTGAGGTTAGGGGCGTCATGGATGGCAGGGAAGTCGTCGTGCTGGAACACGTGACGCGCCTCACCGATGATATTGCGCCCGATTGGCCGAAAGGCAAGGGCTATAGGGTCATTATCGAAGGTGAGCCGCGCATGGAAATATCCATGGATATGGAGGATCGTAATGGCGATCATGCTGTGGCAGGGGTTATTCAAACGGCCACCGCTATCGTCAATGCGGTGCCGGCGGTGGTCGAACACAAGCCTGGTTTGGTTGCGGCAATGGAGCTTCCCAAAATAACCGGGAAGGGACTTTACAGGCCGCATGACACGGACGCGAGCTAGCGTCGTGATACCTGCAATGCGCAGCGCATGTCACCTTGTCTGTGTTTTCATAGTGGTTCTGTTTCCAGTGACGCAGCGGGCCTATGCGCAAGAGGCGAGCGTTCGGGTCATTGGCGACGCTTTTGCCTTGGACAGCATGGTACCTTTGTATACGGAAACGCACTGTGTCAGTGACAATGCGCTCACGCATGACGTGCTTTACACAGATATGGAGCACAAGTTGATCGCACACAAGGTGCTCAATTATGCATCTGGATTGGTCACGCCATCTTTTGTGCAGCACAACTTTTACTCTCAAGAGGTGATAGCGGTTGAGCTGAGGCAGGATCAGCTAATGATGGCCGTGAAGACAGCGGACAACCCGGAACCGCAAGAATTTCTGTTTCCGGTTACAGAAGCCAGTCTACCGATTGTGATCGATGCCGGCTTCGACAGCTTTGTGACACAGAACTGGAACGCTATTGTCGGCGGTCAAAGTAAACAGTTTCAATTTCCGTTTGCTGCTAGAGAGAGCCTAGTGGATTTGCGTATCAGTGCCGCGCGCTGCAGTTATGATAACGAGGCAGACCAATGTTTTATTCTAAGACTAGACAATTGGTTGATCGGTAGGCTTGTCGCTTCTATCGAACTTGGATATGACTCGAATTTGAGGCGGCTCACTCGGTTTCGGGGGCTCTCTAATATTGGTGATGCGAAAGGCGGCGGGCAGTCGGTTGATATCCGCTACCGCTATGACAACATGTCTGCGCTCGTCTGCTCTTTGGATGATTTGAAATTGACGGGCAGTGCCGCAAATAACGATATTGATATTACACACGTTAAGGACGGGTCATCATGAGAGCAAAACCGGCAGCATGGGTTTGCGTTACATTACTGATAATACTCAATGGGTGCTCAGCGGTGCCTATTGAGGACTATGCTGAAAATAGCCCCATTCTTGTCGCCGAGACCTTTTTTAATGGGCAGCTTACGGCAAGTGGCATCGTTAAGGACCGCAGCGGCCGGGTCATTCGCTACTTTAACGCCACCATCGATGCGAGCTGGGAAAGTGGCGTTGGGACCCTCGATGAAAGGTTCGTGTTTGATGATGGCGAGCACCAAACCAGAGTATGGACATTACAACGGACAGGCAATGGGGTCTATAACGCGACAGCGGGTGACGTCATCGGTGACTCCACGATGAAGGTGTCGGGCAATAGTCTGTTTATGCAATACGTTCTGCGTATTCCCTATGGTGACGGGACCATAGACGTCAATGTTGATGATCGGATGTATCAGGTCTCAGACACGGTACTGTTGAATGAGTCAGTGATGTCTAAGTGGGGTGTTAAGGTTGGCCAAATCACATTGGTCATTCAGAAGAAATAACCGCCTGCTTAAAACCGATTTCCCAATCAAGCGTAGGTCTAGGAAATCCGTTATGATGCTCTGCTAGAGCGTTGTCCTTGAAAGATAGCGTGATTTAACCGGTGACTTCTGGAGAAGGGAACATGACACTCGCTCTTAAAGGCCCTTGGGCGAAGGCTGAGATAGACACTTTCTTGCAGCAAAGTACATTTCCTTTGCGGCTCGCATGCGTCGGTGAGGATGGATTTCCGCGCGTTGTGTCTGTCTGGTATGAATTCGATGGTCAACATTTCCGGTGTGTCTCGCACCGATCCTCCCAATTGATCAAACTGCTTGAGCAAAGCGACCGCGTGGGCTTTGAGCTGGCGCCCAATGAGCCCCCCTATTATGGCGTCAGAGGGCAGGGCATTGCGCGGTTAAGCTCCGCCGCTGACGGTAAGGTACTTCGCGCAATGCTGCAGCGCTATCTCGGTGGCACCGACTCCACGTTGGGTAGCTGGCTGCTGTCTCGTGTCGAAGACGAAATTTTGATCAGCATCGAGCCTGTGCGTTTATTTACTTGGGACTATCGAGAGCGGATGGGTTAATGCGCTAATCCTGATCAATATGCTTGAGGGTTTGTGTAAGAAGTGGGCCGGCCGGTGACTGCAGTTTTACCTGAGCGAGAGCGTCTGCACGCGTGACGCCTGGATTGATGATCACGACGGGCTTCCCGAGTTGGCTGGCCCTGCGGCAGAAACGGTAGCCGGAAAAAACCATCAATGAACTTCCTATTGCGACAAGGGCGTCCGCGTTCTCCAGCGCATCAAGGCACGTGCCCACTCGTGATGACGGGACGCTTCCACCGAAAAAAACCACATCCGGCATCAGGTCGCCGCTGCAGTCATGACACTTGGGCAGCACTAATGCATGAAACCTATCATCAGGAACCTCCATGTCACCGTCTGGTCTTGAAAAATGGCTGGATTGAACGCCGCTTAGCCAGGGATTTTGCTTTCTCAGCAGACGCTGGATGCTGTCTCTGCTGTGTAGGGCAGCGCAATTGAGGCAGCGAACCTGATCGATCCGTCCATGCAGGTCAACGACATTACGGCTTCCTGCGCACTGATGGAGTCTGTCCACATTTTGAGTGATAACCAGCTCGATAGCACCGCGGTGCTCCAACTGTGCGAGTGCAACATGCGCAGGATTGGGACGCGCGTCCCGCATGACCGGCCAGCCGAACCATGAGCGCGACCAGTAGCGCCGTCGCGTACTTTCTTCACTCACAAAGGCTTGTTCCTGTATGGGCTTCGGGTGCAACCACGTGCCCCGCTGATCGCGGTAGGTGGGTATTCCCGAGTCATGGCTGATGCCTGCCCCAGTCAATACCACCAGTCTCGGATAGTCGGCCAGAATATTGGCTAGGGTGAGTGCGTCCTGTTGCAATTTTTTCATCACGAGATTATACGATAAGGGGCGGCGATTGGATTAAGGGTTGTATTCCTCGGAGCATGGACAAGACACTGACAATCCAATCTGTAGTCAGGATAGTATTCTGTGTGTCTTGGTCATCGTAGTCTTATCTGTTACGGCCTCTACTTTGACTACGATTGCGTTGAATAGGCGGGCAGAGCGAATGTGATGGTGGCGTAGCGCCGATTCTTCGCATTACCGATATTTGTCTTGTGTTTTGGCAGAATTAGCCGTCCAATAACCAGATGGTGAACATTCTACATCGTAGCGCAGCAGTGTTGAGGGTTATTCTGGTAGTGTTCGCCGTGAACGCATCCTCATCCTATGGCAGTTGTTTTTGGGGTGCCGATACGTCCCAGCCCCAGCCCGATATGCCTTGTCACCAAGCGGAAAACACCAACGAGGCAGTGGATGAAACCTGTTGCGCCGCCTGTATTGGCTTGCAAGGACCGTCGGAATATACGATTCTCCCGCTGAATGCTGCCGTTATAGTGATATCGTCTAGACTTTCTGCACGTTCAATCAATACCCCAGAACCCCGCTATAGGCCGCCCAGAGCGCATTTTTCTTAGATTGGTGCGTCCCCGCGGCGCGTTTATATTCAATTTTAAGAGGTGACTCTGTGATGAAAAATCTGACAGTATCAGTGTGTCTATTCATGCTGTTTGCAACCCCGGCTATTGCCCAAAACTATATCGTCAACGTACATGGAATGGTCTGCGAGCTTTGCTCTCTTGGCGTTGCCAAGAACATTCGTAAATTGTCTTTTGTGGACACCGCAAAATATGATGACGGCGTGCAAGTGGATGTTGAAAACCAGACGGTCTTCGTTGCTGTCCGCGATGATGCGTCGCTTGATAAGCAAGCGCTGTTTGCCGCTATTGAAGAGGGTGGCTATAGCCCGGTCGGTATTTGGCGGCTAACCGATTCGGGAGAACGGCTGGACTTGCAATAATGAAAGGGCTGTTCATTGTATTGCTCTTGGGCGTAACCTCCACAGCGGTTTTAGCGCATCAGCCCGTTGTTGATATGGCCCCTAGGTGGAATGGGGGCTATGGGTTCCAGACCCGTGTTGAACACGCCAATTCCGACACCATCACGTGGCTGGAAGGTGTCTATACGTTTAAGCCTGCGGTTCGAATGACGCTGAAGATACCTTATAGCGGAGATGGACTCGGCAATTCAATTTTCGCTGTACCGCTGAAGAAGTATAAAAATGCTGCGCAGTACACTTCGAACTGGGGGTTGACGCCGTCGGTGCGTGTGCCTACCGGCGGAGGGAACGATTGGGACGGGGGCTTAAGTCTCAGTTACAGCTCTGAATCCGTCGACGTCTATCAGCTGTATGATCTGCACTTTTTGGGTGATCGTCGTGGCCTCGATATCAATGTAGGGACGGTTCATCCTGATGGGCAGGGTTCTGCGTGGTTTACGCTTTGGGATGTCACTGCTGTTGATTCTGACTCTGGGCAGCGCATTCTGACGGGCCCAGTACTGGTCTATTTTAGGCGCAATATCGCAGCTCGGCTGGAATACAAGCTGGCGGCCTACGACGACGACGACGAATGGAGTGGTAATTACCTGAGTTTTACCCTTGGAATCGTCTATTAGGAGAACGTTATGCGAAAACCCCGCTCCTGGAGCTGGCTTCTGTTGTTTACCACCTCAGGCACGCTGCTGTGCTGCGCCATTCCGATCACGCTGGTGTCACTGGGGCTGGG
>JAPKBI010000480.1 GCA_028823475.1 Halioglobus sp.
CAGCATCAGAAACCTCTGTAGCCCAGGATTCGCGCGCTTAATCGTCGATAATTCGCCGATATATTCCACCCCATATGAAGAGTACAGGGCCGTTTCAAATGGTACGATGCTGCGCTTACAAAAGCAGAAGATATCAGAATGAACGGTCAGCATCAGGGAAGAATTGAAGTTGTAAATCGACACGCCGGTTTACAACTTTCTCGTTACCTGGTTTTAGCATTCTGTCTGGCCTCCAGCGCCGCTCTGGCTGAATGTCTAAACACGCCGATCAACGCGGACCTTACATCCTTCTACAGCAACAGCTGGGGCATAGACCATCGCAACACCCGTTACCAGCCTGCCTCGTCTCTTAATGCAGAAAATGCCGCTAACCTGGAACTAAAATGGGCCTATGGCCTCGCACACGAAACACCACGGTCCTTTCCCCTGGTGACCAAAGACACGATATTTGTCGGCGACAGTAATCACGGCCTTCTCGCACTGGAACGTGAAACTGGCTGTGAACGCTGGGTGTATGAACATGACGGCCTTATCACCAGCGCCATCATTCCCGGAAACATTCGTCGGGCCAAAGCAAAGGATCAGCCCATATTGGTATTCGCGGACCGATTCTCAGGGGTTTACGCTGTTGATGCGCAAACCGGCCAACTGGTCTGGCACATTACACTGCAGGACCATCTTGTTCCGCTTTACTCGGGCACACCGCTTGTAACAAACGATACCGTCTTCGTACCGATCTCATCATTGGAGGTCGGACTGGCCGTAAACCCTTTCTACGGTTGCTGCACCACCAGCGGTGGTATGGCCGCTTTTGATATCAATACCGGGGAAAAGAAATGGTACCTGCCAACCATTGAAGAAGCAGCGAAGGTCCGAGGGAGCCACTTTGGTTTCGTTGACGAATGGGGGCCCAGCGGCGCACCTGTCTGGGGCGCTCCTACTTATGACAGCAAACGAAACTGGCTGTTCTTCGGCACAGGTCAGAACTATAGCCACCCAACCACTGATACGAGTGATGCAATATTTGCCGTTGATGCAGCATCCGGCGAGGTTCAGTGGGTGAAGCAATTTACAGCTAACGATGCATTCAATGCAGCCTGCACAGTTTCGCTTAATCACCCTAATTGCGCACAACCAACCGGCCCTGATGTCGATTTCGGTGCACCAACATTGCTGGCCCACACCCCGGATGGCAAAGATATCCTGCTTGCCGGACAAAAATCCGGCGACGTGCATGCTATGAACCCGGACACCGGCGAGCTTTTATGGAGCCGGAAACTCGGCCGGGGCGGCATCATTGGCGGTGTGCATTGGGGGCTTGCGGTTAACGAATCAACTGGCACTGTCTTCGTGCCGATTAACGACAGGTCAGCCATGAATTACCCATCACCTGGCACACCAACCCCCGGGCTCTACGCGCTTGATATCGAGTCAGGAGAGCCGCTGTGGCAGTTCTCAAGGAATTCCCGCTGCGACGATGAACAATGCATGTACGGACTATCCAGCGCGATTACCGCGACCAATGACATCGTGATCACCGCAAGTATGGATGGCTATCTTGAAGTCATAAACGCCGCTGACGGTAAGTTATTATGGTCTCATGACAGTTGGAAAACCTATGAATCCGTCAATGGTGTCACCGTCAAAGGGGGGTCTTTTGACACCCATGGCCCCATGATTGCGGATGACCAGGTAATGGTGAGTTCGGGATATCGATACATCAGCAATCAGCGCGGCGGTAACGCATTCCTGGTTTTCCAGGTGGTGGCCCCTGATGACTGATATCACGCAGTCCAATCTGTTTCTTGCCAGTCGCTGGCGCCGACTCCTGGCAACCGGCTTCGATGCCATGCTGGTTCCGGGCGTGACGATTTTTCTGGTGATGATCCTTGACGTGATGGAACAGGCCGATGATTTTACCGACCGGTGGTGGACAGTCCATGTCCTGGCTATCGCGATAGGCAGCTACCTGGCACTCAACGGCTACACACTGTGGCAAAGCGGGCAAACCCTGGGCAAAAAAATCGTTGGCATCGCGATCATTACCCAGCAGCCACAACCAGACGGCGCATACGAATTTCTACGCCCTCCCTTTTGGAAACTAATTGCCGTTCGTGCGCTGTTTTTCCCACTGCTGTTTGTTGGCATCATGCCATTCCTGGTTTGGATGCCGGCGTTGGACCTGATCTCTATTTTTGGAAAACAACGACGTTGCCTGCATGA
>JAPKBI010000481.1 GCA_028823475.1 Halioglobus sp.
TGAGAATGACAAAATTGCCTTTTTCTGTAAGCCAGGCGTAGTTTCCGTGCTCGCGGAGAATATCTGTGGCCGCACCCAGGCGCACTGCGACGTCCTCCGCGCTGGAATCGGCGATAGCCGCCCAGCCGTTATCCCAATGCACCGCAAATATTGCAACCAACATGGTGGCTATCAAAGGTATCGAAATCCAGCGAGTCGCCAACCCTATTAGCAGCATCAACGCGCCTATCGCTTCTGTGTATGCGGCAAGGTAGGCCAGCAAGCTTGGGTAAGGGAGCCCTAGGCCCCAGTCGGGATTTCCGAACCACTGGATAGTGCTGTCCATTCCAGCTATTTTCTGGGTGCCTGCCACCCAAAAAACCGGGACAAGATAGAGACGAAGGGCCAGCGGTGCCAGTCCACTTAGGTACTTAGGGCACGAAAAAAAGACGTTATGTATACTGTAATACCATTGCGCTAATACGTTCATGAACAGTCTCTCGTTAGGGGTTTAGCGTTTACGACAACAGAATGCATGGAAAGGTTTCATGTTCATCACGTTAACTCGTCAATTCACTGTCACTGCCACCAGAATCCACAGTGGACCTTCGGTCTAGGGCATCGCGCGGCATATTCAATGGCTTTTCAATGTAGCAAGCCATAGTGAGGCCGTAAAGGTAAGCCGCACGGTTTCAACATTGCAGATGGGAGCAGGCCGGGCAGTCTGCCCGCGCAGACAATACCAACTGGCGAAATTCCATGCTGCGCAAATCTAGCACCAACAGTTTACCCAGCAGCGGTTCACCATAACCCGAGAGAACCTTCAATGCCTCCATCGCTTGCAATGAACCGATGACGCCAACCAGCGGAGCCAAAACACCACTTTCGCTGCAACTAAGCGCTGTCTGTTCCTCTCCCTCTGCATACAGACAACGATAACAAGGGCCACCGCGCGCTGGGTCAAAGACGGCCAACTGTCCCTCGCTGCGCACCGCCGCTGCGGATACCAGTGGCACACCAGCGGCGATGCAGGCTCTGTTCAGGGCAAACCGCACCGGGTAGTTATCCGTGGCGTCTAATACCAGATCGACGCGAGAAATTAATGCTGGCATAGCGCTCTCAATCAGCTGCTGCTCGAGAATTTCCAGTTTTACCTGTGGGTTTAGTGCAGCGATCGAGGCGGCAGCAGAACGGGCTTTATTGGCGCCAATATCAACTTCAGAATGCGCGATCTGACGCTGAAGATTACTGAGCTCCACTGCGTCTCCATCAACCAGCACCAGTTCACCAACACCGGCAGCGGCAAGGTAGAGTGCGGCGGGACACCCTAGCCCACCCAATCCCACCACCAACACTCGAGATTGTTGCAGTCGCTCCTGCCCTGCAATATCGAAATCATTCAGCAGGATTTGTCGGTTATAGCGCATCAGTTGCTCGTCAGTCAGCATGCCAGCGGCCTCCGGTGATTCGCTGCTGTCCAGACATGTCCCGACGCGTACTCACCTGGCTAAAACCAGCATCATGCAACATCGCGCGCACGGCATTGGCCTGTTCAAATCCATGTTCCAGTAAGAGCCAACCACCATCGAGCAGCTGATCTGGCGCGCCGGTCACGAGACGACCCAAATCCTCAAGGCCACTGTCGGAAGACACCAGTGCTGATCGTGGTTCAAAGCGCACATCGCCAAGTGCCAGATGAGGATCATCCCCATCAATATAGGGAGGGTTTCCCAGTAGTGCGCTGAAACGCTGACCTGTGACAGCTTGATACCAATCCGATTGCACAAAGTGCACCGACGTCAGCCTGGTCCTGACAGCATTGCCCCGCGCAACCTGCAACGCTGCCTCGCTGACGTCTAACGCTGTCACATGCCAGTGTGGTCTTTCACGCGCTAGCGCCAACGCAATCGCACCAGAACCGGTGCCCAGATCAAGCACACTCGCCGCATTCGGCAGCGCAAGTTCCAAGGCCCAAGCAACCAGCGTTTCCGTTTCGGGCCGGGGGATCAATGTCGCATCGCTCACCGCCAGCTGCAGAGACCAGAACTCTCGCTCACCAGTAAGATAGGCCACTGGCACGCCTTCTCTTCGCTGCGCCAATAATTTCTCGAAATCTCGAGCGCAGTCTCGGGCGACCTCTTTCTCGGGCCAGGTATATAACCATGCGCGGGGTTTGCCCAAACAGTGGCACAGCAGAATTTCGGTATCGCGCCGAGCACTGTCGGTTGGCAGATCAC
>JAPKBI010000482.1 GCA_028823475.1 Halioglobus sp.
CACGTAAATCTTTGGGCAACTCATCGTAAACTGCCAGTTGACCTGCATTGACGATACCCATGTCCATGCCAGCCTTGATCGCGTGATACAGGAACACCGAGTGAATAGCCTCGCGAACAGCATCGTTGCCGCGGAAGGAGAAGGAGACATTGGAGACTCCACCGGACACTAGCGCTCCGGGTAACTCCGCCTTAATGTAGCGTGTGGCTTCTATGAATTCGACTGCATAGTTGTTGTGTTCTTCTATGCCCGTAGCGACTGCAAATATATTGGGATCAAAGATAATGTCATTCGGATTGAAATTGAGCTCCCCAACGAGCAGGTCATAGCAGCGCTTGCAGATGTCCTTGCGTCGCTGCAGGTTGTCTGCTTGACCATTTTCATCGAAAGCCATTACCACCACGGCGGCACCATATTGCTGGCACAATCTGGCTTGAGTGAGAAATTCCTCTTCTCCGGCTTTAAGGCTGATTGAATTGACCACCGCCTTGCCCTGTATGCACTTTAGGCCAGCTTCAATGACATTCCATTTGGATGAGTCCACCATAATAGGCACTCGGGAAATGTCTGGTTCAGAAGCGACCAAATTAAGGAAGGTCACCATGGCTGCTTCAGAGTCAAGCATGCCCTCGTCCATGTTGATATCAATGATTTGTGCACCATCTTCCACTTGTGCGCGCGCTACCGCGAGTGCGTCGTCATAGTATCCATCAAGTATCAGGCGTTTGAATTTTGCAGAGCCAGTCACATTGCAGCGCTCACCTATATTGATAAAGAGGCTGTCTGCTTGAATATTAAAGGCTTCCAAGCCGCTCAAGCGGCAGGCTGGCTTAAGTTTGGGTATTGCGCGTGGCTTGACACCCTCGCACGCGTGGGCGATAGCACGGATATGGGCAGGGGTGGTGCCGCAGCAGCCCCCGGCTAGATTGAGAAAACCACGTTCCGCGAACTCTCGGTAGTCCTTTTCCATGATCTCCGGCGTCTCGTCGAAGTCTCCAAACGCATTGGGCAGGCCAGCATTAAGGTGTGCACTGAAATAGCAGTCGGATACATTGGATAAGTCTTCTATGAACGGGCGCACTTCCTGGTAGCGTCGACCACAGTTACTGCCGATGATTAAAGGCTGTGCGTGTGCCACTGCATTCCAGAATGCCTCTGGATTTTGTCCTGACAATATCCGCCCGCTAATGTCGGGGAAGGTCACTGAAATCATTAACGGCAATTCCTGCCCCAGTTCTTCGAAGACTTCCTTAACAGCGAAGATCGCGGCCTTGGCATTGAGCGCGTCAAAAATGGTCTCGATCAAAATGAGATCAGCGCCGCCGGCAATAAGCGCACGGGTTGAGTTGGCGTAATCAGCGCGCAAGGCATCAAAGCTGATACTGCGAGCGCCCGGATCGTTCACATCGGGAGAAATAGAGGCTGTTTTCGGGGTTGGCCCAAGCACGCCGGCTACAAAGCGAGGCCTATCGGGCGTTTTTGCAGTGATTTCATCCGCCACTTTGCGGGCAATTTTAGCGGATTCGAGATTCTGTTCTGACGCGAGATGGCCAAGGTCGTAGTCCCCTTGCGCAACGGCGGTGCTGCCGAAGGTATTGGTTTCTATTATATCGGCTCCGGCTTCCAGATACTGCCGGTGTATCTTGGCGATAATATCGGGCCGCGTGAGACTGAGCAGCTCGTTGTTGCCCTTAACGTCGGACCCGTGGTTAGCGAAGCGTTCTCCACGATAGTCAGATTCGACCAGATTTTCTGTTTGAATCATTGTGCCCATCGCACCGTCGATGATCACAATCCGCTGCTTTAGGATTTGTTCCAATAACCCCGGAGCGGTTTTTTGAATCGCCATTAGACTGCCTTTTCCATGTTGTTTAAGCGGCTGTCTGAACCCGCTAAAAAGGGTGGTATATTAACAGATTATCACCTCTTTTTACGACCACTATCAGGTATGCCTCACACTTTTGGCACAACTTTGCTATAATTACCTAGGAAATTACTAGGAATCGATTATCCCATGATTACCATCACTGAATCGGCACAAGATTACCTGGCAGAATTATTGTTAAAGCAGGATGGGGCCCTTGGCGTGAGGGTATTTATCAACCAACCTGGGACGACACGAGCGGAAACCTGTATTGCGTACTGTCGGGAAGATGACCTCGATGAGAGTGATGAGGTTGTAGAATTGGCGAAGTTCAAGGTCTGGTATGAGGGGC
>JAPKBI010000483.1 GCA_028823475.1 Halioglobus sp.
AGGAAGGTTCTGGTCTCGAAAATGAACTGGATGTCGTAGAAGGTATGCAGTTTGATCGTGGCTATCTGTCACCTTACTTCATTAACAATCAGGAAAGCATGAGCGTTGACATAGATGACCCCTTTATCCTGTTGGTAGAAAAGAAGGTCTCTAATATTCGCGAACTGTTGCCTTTGCTGGAGCAGGTTGCTAAGTCGTCCCGACCTCTGGTCATTGTGGCAGAGGACGTTGAAGGTGAAGCACTCGCAACGCTAGTGGTGAACAACATGCGCGGAATCGTTAAGGTTACCGCCTGTAAAGCACCAGGCTTTGGCGATCGTCGCAAGGCTATGCTGCAGGATATTGCCATCTTGACCGGTGGTACCGTCATTTCTGAGGAGGTTGGTCTTGATCTTGAGTCTACGACTCTTGAGCATCTGGGTACCGCCAAGCGCGTTACTATGGACAAGGACAACAGCACCATTATCGACGGTGCGGGTGACGCTGATGCTATCACAGCACGGGTTAATGAAATCCGTGTGCAAATAGAAAACACTTCTTCTGATTACGATCGCGAGAAGCTGCAAGAGCGCGTGGCAAAGTTGGCCGGCGGTGTTGCTGTGATCAAGGTTGGCGCTGCCACCGAGATCGAGATGAAAGAGAAGAAAGCGCGCGTTGAAGACGCTCTGCACGCAACTCGCGCTGCAGTAGAAGAAGGCGTTGTGGCCGGCGGTGGCGTAGCTCTCGTTCGGGCACTGATGGAAATTACCGGGCTGACAGGTGACAACGAAGACCAGACTCACGGTATCAATGTTGCACTGCGTTCGATGGAAAGTCCTCTGCGCCAGATCGTTGAGAATGCCGGTGATGAGGGCTCTGTGGTTCTCAACAACGTGAAGAACAACGGCACGGGTAATTACGGCTACAATGCTGCGACAGGCGAGTACGGGGACATGATCGCTATGGGTATCCTCGATCCTGCCAAGGTCACGCGTACTGCTCTGCAGGCAGCTGGCTCAGTCGCTGGATTGATGATTACAACGGAGGTGATGATCACTGATGCTGTAACAGAAGATGGCGGTGCTGCCGGTGGTGGTATGCCTGACATGGGCGGCATGGGTGGTATGGGCGGTATGGGCGGTATGATGTAAGCTCAAACCGACTGTATCGTCGAAAACCCCACCGCCTGGTGGGGTTTTTTTTGATTTTGAAAAAAGCCCAGTTATGGTTATTATTAGCAAGGTTCTGTCCGTCATTTTTATGTACAATGCGTTGTACTTATTTTATAACAACAGGAGAGAACCATGATTCTCGAATTTTTCGCCAACAATCAAAATTTTATCTTCAGGTTCGCGCATGTTTTATTCGGTATCGTCTGGATAGGAATGCTCTACTATTTTAACTTCGTGCAAGCTGAATATTTCAAGGAAGCCGAAGCGGACGCCAAAGCTGACGCCGTTAAGAAACTGGCTCCCAGAGCACTTTGGTGGTTCCGTTGGGGCGCAATGTTCACCTTTCTCACCGGTCTCTATCTGCTCCATCTAATTGGCGCCACTATGAATTTTATGGGTATGCCCCTGATTTCGATTGGTGCTCTGGCCGGTACCTTCATGTTCCTTAATGTGTGGCTCATTATTTGGCCTAAGCAGAAGGTAGTTCTGGGCTTGAAGGAAGGCGACGGTCCCTCCAGTGCTGCCAAAGCTGGGCTGGCATCTCGCACGAATACCCTGTTATCTGCGCCAATGTTGTTTGCTATGTTGGGTTCTCAGCATCTCTATATGCCAGATATTAGTAATATGGCTACGTATGCTTGCTTCGCTATTATTATCCTGCTCGAAATTAACGGTATTTTTGGCAAGACCGGCCCTATCACCAGCGTCAAAGGCGTCATTCACTGCAGCCTGGGTTTGACTGCGCTGCTATGGGCAGTGCTGGCTTTCGTATAGACGATTAGTGTGCGTAAAGAAGCCGGGGTTTCCTCGGCTTTTTTGTGTCTCTTCGATAGGCCCTATGTATAATCATACTTTGCGTTTATATGGCGTATGGCCCCCATGTCCCATGATGATCTAGACCACATTCCTCCTATTGTCCCAACCCGCGACGGTGATTATCAGGGCAAGACCACTAGCACCGATCCCGGCGGAGTGGCCGGAAATCGGCTCACCAGTAACTCAAGCCAGCCTGCTGCCATGAGTGCATCGCATCTTTGGGCGCGTCTGACTGCGATCGC
>JAPKBI010000484.1 GCA_028823475.1 Halioglobus sp.
AAACGGTTATGGTAGAACGCCATGGTTCTGTCGCGGTAGTCAGCCTGAACCGACCTGACAATCTCAATAGTTTCAATAAAACTCTGCGCCGTGACCTGCTGTTAGCGGTGCGCGAAGTCAATGATGATGACAGCGTGCGGGTGGCGGTAGTGACCGGTGTGGGGCGTGCTTTTAGTGCGGGGGCCGATCTAGCAGACGTCCCTGAGGATACATTGACTTTCCGGGTTGAGGATCAACTCAATGGCGAGTACAAGCCAATGCTGATGGAAATCCACGAGGCGCACAAACCCTGGATCAGTGCGATCAATGGCGCCTGCGCCGGTATTGGAAGCGCTTTGGGTATGGTCTGCGACCTGACAGTGATGGCGGAAGATGCATTTATTTACCAGGCCTTCGCCGCCATCAGCTTGATACCGGACGGCGGTGCGACTTGGCACTTGGTGCGCACACTGGGTCGCAAGCGCGCTTATGAGGTAATTGTCACTGGTGAGAAAATCCGCGCAGACAAATGTTTACAATGGGGCCTGTGCAATCGGGTGGTCCCGGCTGATAAACTGCTGGAAGACACCCTCGCCTGGGCACAGGAAATCGCGGGCAAAGCGCCCTTGTCTCTGCGTTATGCCAAACAGGCGCTTAACGCTGCGATAGAAGAGTCCGTCAGCGACACAATCTCTGGAGAGGCTAAATTGCAACATATCTGCATGGGTAGCGCGGATGCACAGGAGGGCGTGGCGGCCTTTCTGCAGAAACGTAAGCCTGTGTGGCAGGGGCGCTAAAGCCCCCTCAAGGAGAGCTAGATGACGGAACTGCTGCTGCAACGAGAGGACGGTTACGCTGTCCTGACGCTCAATCGCCCCGACGCTAGAAATGCGTTATCCCCGCAATTGCTGCTCGATCTGTGTGGAGTCTTTCGCCAGTTGCAGGATGAGAGTGATATCTATTCTGTGATTCTCACGGGTGCAGGTACGGCGTTTTGTGCCGGTCTTGATCTCAAAGCGATGGCGGAAGATGAGTCCGGTCTTGGCGTGTATGCTATTCACGCGCAACACGATATTACCGCAGCCATGATGGCTTTTGACCGACCCATTATAGTGGGGGTGAACGGTGTCGCTGCCACTGGCGGTTTCGAGCTTGCATTGATGGGTGACATCCTGCTGGCCTCTTCAGGCGCGCGCTTTGCCGATACGCACTGCCGTGTTGGTTTGGCGCCGGGCTGGGGATTGTCCCAGAAGCTTGCACGTATCATTGGGCCGAGCAGAGCGCGCGAGGCGCATTTTACCGGCAACGTTATATCTGCACAGCAGGCAGAAGCGTGGGGCCTAGTGAGTCGTGTAGTGGCTCCCGAGGACCTGCTCGATGCGTGTCGCCAGGTCGCGACGGATATTGCCAGCTGCGTGCCGGAAACAGTAAAGGTCTACAAGAAAATGGTAAACGAAGGCTTGCAGACGGATCTGGCTGCGGGGCTGGCCATGGAACGCAGTGTGATGACCGATGTTAATCAACGCGTGTCGGGCGATGTTATCGCCAATCGCCGGTCCGGTGTGCAGCAGCGCGGCAAAAATCAGTAATTCAGCCAGTCGCCTATTATTTAAGCAGTGGCTATCCGCGTTATAATATTACGCTAGGATCTATGCGGAGACATCGATGGACGGTGAGATAAGGCCTGAACTGGAAGCGTTGCGCGAGCGCATAGAACGCACTCTGGATGAAGCACGGTCAGAGGCGCGCGCCAAACGTCATGCTAGGGGATATCGTACCGCTCGAGAGAATGTTGCCGACTTGGTCGACGAGGGCTCATTTCAGGAATACGGACAACTTGCCGTAGCGGCTCAGCGTAGTCGACGCGAGTATGAAGATCTGCAGACCAGCACTGCAGCGGATGGGGTCATCACGGGGACCTGTACTATTAACGCGAGCCTGGTTGGGTCTGATCGCGCGCGTGCAGGCATCATTGTTAATGATTACTCGGTGCTGGCCGGCACGCAGGGCTTTTTCCATCACCGCAAACTGGATCGTATCTGTGAGTTGGCACGTGAGCAGTCATTGCCCTTGGTGATGTATACCGAAGGTGGCGGAGGTCGCCCGGGTGATACTGATGTGACCATCCAAATTGCCGGCCTCAATATTAAATCGTTCAGTACCTGGGCCGCACTTAGCGGTAAGGTGCCACGTATTGCTGTGAACAATGGATATTGCTTTGCCGG
>JAPKBI010000485.1 GCA_028823475.1 Halioglobus sp.
TGCCATTTAATATCGCTGGCGCTTGCTGCAACGGCCAGTTCGATAAAAGTCATCCCACGAATCGCCTGCTCAATGCCAGGACAATCGGCTGAACGGGCATCGGGATCTCGCCTCGCTTCTCGTGCGCGAATTTGACCCGCAAACGCGCTGTAAATATTTGCGAAGGCTTCCAGATAACCTTCCGGGTGACCCATCGGAGTCCGAGCATTGGCGGCGGCCGAAACACCCAAATAACCACCCGCAGTCCGCAACATTTCGGTCGGACGATCGGGCCACTTCAGCCACAAAGTATTGGGCTCCTGCTGCTTCCATTCCAAGCCGCCCTTCTCACCGTAAACACGAATGCTAAGAGCATTCTCCTCCCCGACACTGATCTGACTTGCGTGTAGAACACCACGGGCGCCATTTTCAAAGCGCAGCAAGACTGCCCCATCATCGTCTAACGTTCTGTCAGGGACAAAAGCGGTCAGGTCAGAACAAATCTCGGAAATTTTCAAGCCGCTAACATATTCTGCCAGATTAGCGGCGTGGACACCGATATCTCCCATACAACTGCTGACTCCGGCGCGAGTCGGATCCAGGCGCCAGGCGGCCTGCTTGTTGTCTTTATCTTCTTCACGGCCTGCCAACCAGCCCTGCGGGTACTCGACCACAATTTTACGCACTCGCCCTAGCTCACCTGCAGCGACGCGCCCGCGCGCCTCCTTCACCAATGGATAGCCGGTGTAAGTATGAGTCAAGCCGTATAGCAGCGCTGTTTCCGTGAGGATGTCTCGCAACTGCAGGGCCTCTTGTAAATTAAACGTGGCAGGCTTGTCGCACAGCACATGAAAGCCACCTCGCAGGGCCGTTTCGGCGACGGGATAATGCAGGTGATTCGGCGTAACGATGGATACAAACTGCATCCGTTGCGCTACAGGCAGTGCCGCCTCGGCAGCGATCATTGTACTGTAATCGTCATAGACACGACTTTCCGGGAGGTACACCGCAGCGCCTGAGCGACGCGCACGCTCGACATCTGAACTGAATGCACCGCAGACCAGTTCTATGTCACCATCTAGGGCCGCAGCCATGCGATGCACCGCGCCAATAAATGCGCCCTCCCCGCCACCGACCATCCCCATTCTAATTCTAGCCATCGCCTTTCTCCAACACAGCCTCGTAGTTTACAAATACTGGTTGATCACGTTCTCATACCACTCCTGCTTACCACTTGCAGGCACAGGCTCATGCTCACTCGCCGCCAGATTGCGTAGCGAGGCGAGGTCCATCTCGCCCTGCTCAAAACGCGCGCCGTCTCCGAAATCAAAACTGCTGTAACGCCGCAGTTTTCTTGCCCCTAAATCTGAACTCTCCCGAATCCGATAAGCCACATCCAACGCCCTCGCGAAGGTATCCATGCCCCCGATATGTCCGATAAAAATATCGTCTAGATCGACCGACTCGCGGCGCACCCTGGCATCAAAGTTGAGCCCCCCAGAATTCAAACCGCCGTCAGCCAGTACCACTAACATTGCATGCACTGCATCGTAAATATCGGTAGGAAACTGATCCGTATCCCAGCCATTTTGTGGATCACCGCGATTCGCATCAATACTGCCAAGCAACCCGGCATCAGTACACATTTGTAACTCGTGAGAAAAACTGTGTCCGGCCAGTGTAGCGTGGTTGGCTTCCACATTCAGTTTAAAGTCGCCGGCGAGACCATAGTGACGCAAAAAGCCGATGACTGTTTGTGCATCAAAATCGTACTGATGCTTGCTAGGCTCCATAGGCTTAGGTTCGATCAGGAAGTTGCCCTTAAATCCAATACTGCGGCCATAGTCTCTGGCCAATTCCAGAAAATGCGCCATGTGATCTAACTCGCGACGAGTGTCAGTATTTAGGAGCGAGGAATAGCCTTCACGCCCCCCCCAAAACACATAATTTTCACCGCCGAGCAGAACCGTCGCATCCAGCGCTGCTTTCACCTGGGCAGCAGCATGCGTGACGACCGCAAAATCAGGATTAGTTGCAGCGCCATTCATATAGCGCGGATGCCCAAATACGTTAGCCGTCCCCCAGAGTAACTTCATTCCAGTCTCATTCTGGCGCTCTTTAGCTAATGCTGCCATCGTTGCCAAATTTCGCTCTGACTCATCGACGGATGCTCCTTCTGGCGCCATGTCCCTATCATGAAAACAATAATAAGGGACTCC
>JAPKBI010000486.1 GCA_028823475.1 Halioglobus sp.
AAATGGGAATTGAACTACGTCGCTCTCGACGGCAATATCGGGTGCATGGTCAACGGCGCTGGCCTTGCCATGGGAACCATGGATATTGTGGCATTGCATGGCGGGTTTCCGGCTAACTTTTTGGATGTTGGGGGCGGTGCGACCAAGGAGCGCGTGTCAGAGGCGTTCAAGATCATCCTGTCTGACGACAAGGTAAAAGCGGTGCTTATTAATATCTTCGGCGGCATCGTACGTTGCGACCTTATTGCTGAAGGCGTTATCGGTGCGGTTGAAGAAATTGGTGTGCAGGTGCCGGTTGTCGTGCGGCTAGAGGGCAACAATGCCGAATTAGGGCAACAGGTTTTGGCCGACAGTGGATTGAACATTATCGCCGCCACCAGCCTCACGGACGCTGCCCAGCAGGCAGTTAAAGCAGCGGGAGGAGCCGCCTAATGAGCATTCTTATCGACAAAAACACCAAGGTCATTTGTCAGGGTTTCACGGGTTCTCAGGGGACGTTTCACTCCGAGCAGGCGATTGCCTATGGCACTAAAATGGTCGGAGGCGTTACCCCCGGCAAAGGTGGCCAGGAGCATTTGGGGCTGCCGGTCTTTAACACGGTGGCAGAGGCCGTTGCTGCAACGGGTGCCGAAGCCTCAGTCATTTACGTTCCAGCGCCCTTTTGCAAAGACTCGATTCTCGAGGCAGCCAATAGCGGAATCAAACTGATCGTTTGTATTACCGAGGGCATTGCAACGCTAGACATGCTTCAAGCCAAGGTAAAGTGTGATGAGCTAGGTGTGCGCCTGATCGGACCTAATTGTCCGGGTGTGATCACTCCTGGCGAGTGCAAGATTGGCATTATGCCTGGTCATATTCACCTGCCGGGAAAGGTGGGCATTGTGTCCCGCTCGGGCACTCTGACGTATGAGGCGGTCAAGCAGACAACGGATGCCGGTTTTGGCCAGTCTACCTGTGTCGGTATCGGCGGAGATCCGATTCCGGGGTCCAACTTTATCGATATTCTCGAAATGTTTCAGAATGACCCCGCTACCGAAGCGATTGTGATGATCGGCGAAATTGGCGGTTCGGCAGAAGAAGAGGCCGCAGCCTATATCAAGGCAAGTGTGACGAAGCCGGTAGTGTCTTACATTGCTGGCGTTACTGCCCCCACAGGTAAGCGCATGGGGCACGCGGGTGCGATAATTTCGGGTGGCAAGGGCACTGCTGACGAGAAGTTTGCCGCCCTCGAAGATGCCGGTGTTAAGACCGTTCGCAGTTTGGCAGAAATCGGGACTGCATTGGCCGAGATTACGGGCTGGTAAGCTATTATCTGCCTGCTGAAGTGACGGAGGGCTGGTCGCGAGACGAGCCCTTTTTTTTGCCCTGAATTAGGCTCCCGCAGAAGGCTATTTATCCCGCAAAAGGCATACTATCTCCTGCTAGCCGTTGCATCGCTGGGCATCAAAAGATTACCGTGGCTGGGCTGGCAGGACCCCGCAGCACGCAATCGATTGCAATGCCTCACTTGAAATAGGCCCGGTCCACCCCCATATCAAAGGCAGTGTATATAGTCCGTTAAATCAACACCTTAGAAACGAGGTTACCATGACTGCTGATGTGAAAAAAGAAACGCTTGGCTTCCAGACCGAAGCAAAGCAATTGCTTCATCTTATGATCCACTCCTTGTACAGCAACAAGGAGATTTTCATGCGTGAGTTAATATCCAACGCCAGCGATGCCATCGACAAGTTGCGTTTTGCCGCGCTCGCCGATGATGCATTGCTGGAAGGGCAGGGAGACTATGCGATACAGATAGATCTCGATAAAAAGGCCAACACCATCACCATCAGTGATAATGGCATTGGTATGAACCGGGACGAGGTGATTGAAAACCTAGGGACCATTGCCAAGTCGGGTACTGCTTCGTTTCTAGAAAGCCTCACCGGCGATGAACGCAAAGATTCTCAGTTAATTGGTCAGTTCGGCGTCGGTTTCTATTCCGGCTTTATCGTTGCCGACCGTGTTCAGGTGCATACCCGTAAAGCTGGCGAGTCAGCTGATGCCGGAGTGTTGTGGGAATCCTGTGGCGAGGCAGAATTTTCTATCGAATCGAAGGCTAGGGAAACACGCGGTACCAGCATCACTCTGTCGCTGAAAAAGGACTGCAAAGAATTCGCTGACGATTTTCGCGTGCGCAGCGTGATCAAGAAATACTC
>JAPKBI010000487.1 GCA_028823475.1 Halioglobus sp.
AGTGCAATACGCATTGTGTCCCGCCCAGGGCGCTCAGTCGGCCCCTCAGTCGTCGTCGAGGAACCAATCAACCTCAATCACCGCCTCATCAAGATCTACCCGAATCACTGTATTGCCGGGCAAATAGGGAATCAGGCGTTCCCGCATATCTATACTGCCTTCGCAGGCTTTGACGACCAACACATCGTTGGCGCCAGTTTCAATCAGGTGGTCCACTAAACCAACCAACACCGTCTCATCACCCTCCTGACACAAGACCCGCAAGCCCTGCAAATCACGCCAGTAGTATTCTCCTTGAGGCAAGACAGGCAAAGCGCTTACCGGTACCGACACCTCCAATCCTTTGTAGGATTCCGCAAGAGTCCGATCATCCACTCCTGCGATGTGGGCAACAAGGCCCCTGCCATGGCGTTTAAGCGTATCAAACGCAATCGGCTCAAAGACTTCCCGGCGCATCACATGCCAAGCGCCAAAGCCTTGGAAATTTTCTAGCGGCTCCGTATAAGAATGAATTTTCACCCACCCTTTGAGGCCATAGCAGCCGGTAATTTTGCCGACCACCAACATCTCTTTGACTGCGGACTCCTTCATTAAACTAGTCCGTGTTCAGCCAGACGGGCCTATCAGGCCGCGGCAGCGACATCCTTGAGCAACTTGGCCACACGGTCTGAAACCTGCGCACCCTGGCCTCGCCAGTACTCAACGCGGTCAGTATCGACGCGCAAACGCTCCTCCTGACCGCGTGCGGTCGGATTAAAAAAGCCGACACGCTCTATAAAGCGTCCGTTACGCGAGCAACGGCTATCAGTCACGGTAAGGTGGTAAAAAGGGCGCTTCTTGGCGCCACCTCGAGCAAGACGAATTGTTACCATTTTACGTAATTTCCTAAAAATAAGCGGGGACACGCTGCGATATTGCAGTAACACCCACGACAAAAACCAGCTGACAAGCCGGAAAGGTGGCGTATCATACGGAAAATACGTCGAGTATTAAACCCCAGAGCACGTTATTTTTAATCTAACCCGGCACGGATCGCTCAGCGCGTGGGGAAACTGCCGCCAGGGCCGCCAGCACCTCCGGAGGGCAGCATTCCGCCCAGACCACGCATCATCTTTTCCATGCCCCCGCCCTTCAGCTTCTTCATCATCTTCTGCATTTGCTTATGTTGCTTCAGGAGACGATTGAGGTCCTGCACCTGAGTGCCAGATCCCTGGGTAATGCGCCGCTTGCGGCTGCCCTGAATCAGCTCAGGGTTGCGGCGCTCCTTGGGAGTCATAGAGTCGATCATAACCTCCATTCGTGTAAACATTTTCGTATCGACATTCTGCTGCGCCACCTGGGCCATCTTGCCCATACCCGGCAATTTATCGAGCATGCCGGTTATCCCGCCCATATTATTCATTTGCTGCAACTGTTCACGGAAGTCTTCAAGGTCGAATTTCTTACCCTTTTTAATCTTGCGCGCCAGCTTGTCGGCTTTCTTTTTATCAACTTTACTCTCTACTTCCTCAATCAGGGAGAGTACGTCGCCCATCCCAAGGATGCGCGAAGCCAAACGGTCCGGATGAAAGGGGTCCAGCGCAGTGGTCTTCTCCCCCACACCGAGGAACTTGATCGGCTTACCGGTAATCGATCTGACTGATAGGGCCGCTCCCCCGCGCGTATCCGCATCGACCTTCGTCAGTATCACACCGGTCAGCGGCAGTGCCTCACCGAAAGCCTTCGCTGTAATGGCGGCATCTTGGCCTGTCATGGCGTCCACCACAAACAGGGTCTCCACCGGCTTTACAGCCGCATGCAACTCGCCGATCTCAGCCATCATGTCCGCGTCAACCGCTAACCGGCCCGCGGTATCGACGATCAGCACATCACTGAATTTAATTCTGGCATGCGCCAAAGCCGCCTGCACAATCGCCACTGGCTTTTGCCCAATGTCGCTGGGGAAAAAATCCACGCCGACTTCTTCTGCCAGCACTTCCAGCTGCCTGATCGCAGCGGGCCTGTATACGTCAGCACTGACAACTGTGACCTTCTTCTTGTCCCGCTCCTTGAGCAACCTTGCCAGCTTGGCGACTGTCGTGGTTTTACCCGCGCCCTGAAGGCCTGCCATCATAATGACCGCTGGGGGCGTGGTAGCCAGATTCAGCCCTTCATTGGCTGAACCCATCGTGGCCTCGAGTTCGGACTGCACAATCTT
>JAPKBI010000488.1 GCA_028823475.1 Halioglobus sp.
CATGGGCTCCTAAAGAGTATCCTACAGCCTCCTGCGGTGTCATTGATCGGCCATTGGACTGACCGGTGAAAAAACGAAACAGATTGAGATCATAGGTCAGCTGCAGAGCGTTGGCTTGTTCCTCTGTATCAGCACAGAACACACTTAGAGTAAGAATGGCATAGGGATGCGCGAGCTGTTTACTGGGCTGAAAATGTGCTTTATACAGCCCGATCAGTCTTGAATCTGCCTGCGGATTGATGAATAGAGCAAGGTTGTATGGCAGACCGCGCTGCGCGGCGAGTATCGCGCTGTCCGAGCTGGAGCCGAGCATCCATAGTGGGATGTCTTCGGGTGGACGGGGGCTGACAATCGGGCTGGCTGTGTCAGACCATAGGTACTCACTGAGTTTTGCCGTTAACTGCCCAAATGCGTCGAATTTTGGGTGCCCATCGGTGGCCAGTGCGACAGCGGTGGCCATGTCCGCGCCTGGCGCCCGACCGATACCAAGGTCTACTCGCCCGGGATAGAGATTTGCTAGCACGGAGAACACTTCCGCCACTTTATAGGCACTGTAATGCGGCAGCATGATGCCGCCCGAACCGATGCGGATGGAGCGAGTTGCCGCACCCACTGCGGCTAACAATACTTCCGGTGCACTGCCGGCCACAGAGGGAAAGGCGTGGTGCTCCGAAACCCAAAACCGCGTGAAACCCAGATCCTCGCACCACTTAGCCATCTGGAGGGTTTCCTGCAGCGCGGTAGCGGCCTGGTCTGGCGCGCGGGCCAGTGATTGATCAAGTACAGAGAGTTTCAGTGCCATGCGTATGCTAGCCTCCTCGTGGGGTTAAACAACCCTTTTGCGGGTTCTTTTGGGGCTTGTGTAGATACCGCGGTTAGCTTTAGATTGACTCCGTTGGGATGAGCGGTCGCCGCAATCGGGTGAATATTTGTCAGCACGGGGGTTACCTAAGATTGCGCAATAGGCTTCCGGCGGGACGACCCTGCGAAGCTGAAGGGATCTGCGGGTTATAAGGGTTAACAGCATTGTGCACCAGATGATCTCATGTCCACCAGAATGAGCCAAGACAAACAAGGAAGACTGCCCACTGATTCCGTTTTTACTTGCTTGCTTTTACAGAGGCAAGTTAGGTTAGTATGGAATAATTCAAACGTATTTGAAGCGTTGAATGGTAGGATGATTGCATGGAATTCCTGTCAAATTGGCAGCAGCCGCTGTTATGGGCTAGCGGTCTTTCGCTGCTCGCGCTAATTGCGACGATTGTCGGAGTGCCTTGGGTGGTCACACGATTACCCAAAGACTACTTCGTGCGCGCAGAGCGCGTGGTTTGGCGGGCATCCTTTGATGCGCCGTTACTTTCATTGATCATCTCAATGTTGAAGAATCTTCTGGGTCTGCTGCTGGTCTTTCTCGGATTGATTATGTTGGTGACACCGGGGCAAGGAATTGTGACACTGTTGATCGGTCTACTGTTGATGAACTTTCCTGGAAAGTATCACTTGGAACGTTGGCTGGTATTGCGGCCAGGCGTGCTAAAAGGGCTTAATTGGCTGCGACGCAGGCAGGGGCAATTGCCTTTTGATCAACGATAGAATTAATGTTGACAGGCGATGGCTCGAGTACTGGTGCATAGCAGAGTCAGATAACACATTCTTCACGCGGGGTTTGATATGCAAGTAATTCCTGGAATCGATGCTCAGATGATCAAGCAGTTTGCACCTAACCCGGGTCGTAAGCCGCTATTGCCAGAGTTAAGTGAGCAGGCTCAGGTCGCCTTGATGTGTCGTATGTTGTTCAGAGAAGGCTGGAATGAACATATCGCTGGCCACATTACCTTCCGCCTTAGTAATGGCACTATGTTGACTAATCCATGGGAACTGGCTTGGGATGAAGTGACCGCCAGCGATATTGTGACGCTGGATGAGTCGGGTACCATTATTGCGGGGGAGTGGAATGTCACACCGGCCCTCGGGCTGCACGTGCAGCTACATAAACTGCGCCCGGATGTCAATGTGATCATCCACAATCATGCTCGTTGGAGTGGACTCTGGGCTAATATGCAACGTGTGCCTCCGGTGTATGATCAGGCGGGTGCTTATGTCGACGGTCCGCTGCCGCTTTACAATGAGTATGACGGTACGTTTGAAGACGAAGACAAATCTCTGGCTGCAGCGAAAGCGCTGGGCGGCGCCA
>JAPKBI010000066.1 GCA_028823475.1 Halioglobus sp.
ATGTCCATGGTTTGGGCGTCAGTGACGCGCATCCCATCAACAAACGTTGTTTGAATATTGAGTTTTTCCAGCAGGGCGCCGATTTGCGGCCCGCCTCCGTGCACCACAACCGGGTTCATGCCGACCAGTTTCATCAGCACCACATCGCGGGCAAAGCTTTCGTGGAGCAGTGGGTCCACCATGGCGTTGCCGCCAAACTTGACCACAATCGTTTTGCCGATGAATCGCTGGATATAGGGAAGGGCTTCGGTCAGAACCTGGGCGATATTTAGAGCTTCTGCGCGATCGAGTGACATATCCTGGCCTGCTATTAAGCCCTACCCCAAAGGGGGCGGGTGGTTAGAAATTGAGTTCAATCGCAGGGTCTATTTGCGCGATTTGGGTTCTGAACTCGTCCTGTATCTTTTTGAGATTTTCCGGTGTGTCTGCCTCAAAGCGGGCCGTGAGCGCCGGTCCCGTATTGGAAGCGCGCACCAAGCCCCAGCCGTTGCTAAAGTCTACCCTGAGTCCGTCCACAGTGGTCACTTTCCCAGAAGGAAAGTCGGTATTGTTGATGATTCTGTTTGCCAACTCAAATTTGTAGTCATCCGCCACCGGAATGATGATTTCGGGTGTATTGCTCGTAGCAGGGAATTTTGCGATGGCATCGTCTAGAGTGTCCCCCTGAGTGCTTATGATTTCTGCGAGGCGACCCGCGGCATAGATCCCATCGTCAAACCCATACCAGCGCTCACCAAAGAACATGTGTCCGGAGAACTCTCCGCCTAACAGCGCACCGTTCTCCTGCATTTTTGCCTTCATAAAAGCGTGCCCGGTCTTCCATAACACGGGCCGGCCGCCAAGGTCGGCAATCAATGTGGACAGCTGGCGACTGCACTTGACGTCAAAAACAACCTCCGCGCCAGGATTACGTGGCAAAAAATCCTGAGCATAGAGCATCAATAATACGTCAGAGCGTATGATTTTTCCGGACGGCGTGACGACCGCTAAGCGGTCGCCATCTCCATCGAAAGCTACACCAAAGTCGGCCTTAACATCGACGACTTTTTGCGCCAACATTGCGAGGTTTTCTTCGTTACTGGTGTCGGGGGGGTGGCCAGGAAACCGACCGTCCACCTGACAGTTCAGCGGTATAACATCGCAGCCGAGCTCTTGAAACAGTTGCGGCGCGATCTCGCTAGTGGCGCCATTGCTCGCGTCGATGACAATTTTAAGGGGCCTAGCGATGGCAATATTATGGCGGACCTTGTCTAAATAAGCAGGAACAATATTCTCTTCAGTGATTCGTCCCTTTCCCGTACTAAAGTTACCGGCGGCCGCCTGATCGCGAATCTCGGCAATACGGCCGGCCGCAAGGGTCTGCCGGTCCAGTACAATCTTTAGTCCGTTCTGTTCTGCCGGGTTGTGGCTGCCCGTTATCATGATGCCGGAGCGGCAATTTAGATGCCGCGTAGCAAAATAGAGCAGTGGCGTGGGCGTCATACCAATGTCGATAACATCCCTCCCGGTCGCCATGATTGCACGGATCAGAGCGGCCTTAATACGGGGACTGGACGTTCTGCCATCGCACCCTACGATCAGTGCGTGTTCACCCATGTGTCCAGCGATTGTGCCAATCGCGCCTGCGATACTGGCTATTACTGTATCGGTGAGTTCTTTATCTGCGTGACCGCGGATATCATAGGCGCGAAATATATGCTCCGGCAATGCACCCTCCTTGCACGCGGCGACTGTTGTGTTGCCCGCAAGAAAAGATTTGAGTGTGGGGTTGTGTGACACGCTTCTTTAGTTGTTTTTTCGAGTTTGATGGGCAATTAAATGAACAATGTGTTGTGCTATGGAGGCCTTGCTCGCGAGCTCGAGAACCTTCTCTCCCTCGTGCCATAGAACAGTAACGGCATTGTTATCGCTGTTAAAACCTATGGTTTGATTGGACACATCATTAGCCACCATCATATCAAGGCCTTTTCGTTGCATTTTGTCCCTGGCATAGGCGACAACATTATTGGTCTCAGCAGCGAAGCCAACGGTGTATGGCCGATATTTGTTGGCAGCCACTGCCGAGATAATGTCGGGGTTGCGCACTAGTTGCAGAGACATTTCATTCTGTGCTTTTTTGATTTTCTGATTTTCAATTGTAGCGGGGCGATAATCAGCCACTGCGGCGCAGCCGATAAAAATGTCACACTCTGGCAACAACTCAATGCACTGTTCCAGCATTTCCTCGGCGCTTTGTACGCTCAGAAATCGAATACGGTCGGGTGGCGTCAGGGCCACTGGGCCGCTCACCAATGTTGTAATCGCGCCTGCGTCTACCGCTGCTGCTGCGAGCGCGTAACCCATTTTCCCCGAACTGTTATTGGAAATGTAGCGTACCGGGTCCAGAGCCTCTCGGGTGGGACCGGCTGTTATCATGATGCGCTTGCCCGCCAGTTGGCTATTCTCAAACAGACTGGCCGCAGCGCCGGCAATAATAGAGGGTTCTTCCATGCGCCCGAGGCCGACATCGCCACAGGCCTGCTGGCCCGCCGCAGGGCCGATTATCCGCGCACCTCTGAGCGACAGTGTGTCTATGTTGGCTGTCGTGGCAGGATCCTTCCACATCTGCTGATTCATCGCCGGAGCCAACATGAGTGGTGCTGCCGTTGCCAGAGCGACGGTCGAGAGCAGGTCATCGGCCCGACCGGTGCTTAGTCGAGCGATCAGGTCAGCGGTCGCCGGAGCGATCAGCAGCAGGTCGGCCCAGCGCGCCAGCTCAATGTGGCCCATTCCCATTTCAGCACGTTCATCCAGTAACTCGGTATGCACCGGATTGCCTGAAAGCGCTTGCAGTGTAAGGGGGGTAATAAACTCCTGCGCACCGCGCGTCATGATCACGCGCACACTGGCGCCGAGTTCCTGTAGTTGTCTGACCAACTCCGCTGACTTGTAGGCTGCGATCCCGCCACTGACGCCGAGCAGGACATTGCGATTGAAAAGATGTGCCATTTATTCGCTCAAACTGGGAAAATAACCTGTCGAGAAAGATACCACTGTGACGCCGCATTTGACACTGCTGCGGCAGGGGCTCAGGGAGGAGCACTATGAGTATGGCCGGTTGGGCATTCGGCGAAGGACCGAGGGATAAACTGTTGGAGCGAGGTGCTGCCGCACTGTCAGATGGCGAGCTACTCGCTTTGCTGCTCAATACGGGCTATCGCGGCTGCAGCGCGCTGGATATGGCACGCAACCTCCTTAAAGAATTTGATGGCATCAGTGGGCTGATCCGGTCGGATCAGAGCAGGTTGCTCGCTTGTGCCGGCGTTGGTCCGGTGAAATACGCCCGCTTATGTGCCGCCATGGAATTGGCGCGTCGCCAGGCTCTACAGAAGGCGTCTGCCGCGGATGTGCTCACCAGCCCCGGCGAAACACGACGCTTCCTCCAATATCACTTGGGGAGTCACAGTGCAGAAGTGTTCACCTGCCTGTTTCTGGATAGTCAGCACAGGGTGCTGCGCTGTGAGGATTTGTTTTTTGGCACGCTGGATGGCGCGGCGGTTTACCCGCGTGAAGTGGCGATAAGAGCGCTGCAGTATGGTGCGGCCGCAGTCATCTTTGCGCATAACCACCCTTCCGGCGTTGCTGAGCCCAGCAGCGCCGACCGCAGGATTACCGAGCGGCTGTGTTCTGCGCTGTCCTTATTGGATATCCGAGTGCTGGATCACATTATCGTCGGTTGTGGCCGGGAGTATTCTTTTGCCGAGCAGGGACTGCTGTGAGGCGAAGTGTGTACAATTCTTTGTGCAGTATGTCTTCTCGCCGGCCCTGAAGCGCTTGCTATGATTGGGGTGTTCTGGTATAAAGTCGCGCTCTGCGCGGCCTGTGTCTCGTTTGGGTCGTTAAATCACACTCATTTTTACTGGAAATCCCGCGTCTATTTTGGGAGAGAAAAATCATGGCTAGAGTCTGTCAGGTTACTGGGAAGCGTCCGGTATCGGGAAACAACGTATCACATGCAAAGAACCGCACTCGTCGTCGTTTTTTGCCCAACCTGCACCAGCATCGCTTTTGGTTGCCGTCACAGAAGCGCTTTGTGAGCTTGCGGGTATCAACCAAAGGCATGCGCATCATTGACAAGTTGGGGATCGAGAAAGTACTGGAAGATCTCCGCGCTCGCGGCGAAAAAGTTTAAAGGAGAATTGCGATGAGAGATAAAGTCAGAATGAATTCATCTGCTGGTACTGGACACTTCTATACCACGGATAAAAATAAGCGTACTACGCCTGATAAACTGGAAATGAAAAAATATGATCCGGTAGTGCGTAAGCACGTTATGTATAAGGAAGGTAAAATTAAGTAGCCCTTCTTTAGGATTGACGATTGAAACCCTGGCTATCCGCTGGGGTTTTTTGTTTCAGGGCCCGCTACGCGCTAGCATAGAAAAGATATTAACCCGCCATGCCCGAACTGCCAGAAGTTGAAACCACCCGTCGGGGAGTCGAGCCGCACTGTGTTGGTCGGGTGGTCACTCGGGTGCTGGTGCGGGAGCCGCGGTTGCGCTGGCCGGTGCCGGACCAATTGGCGGCTTTGTTGGTCGGGCAGGTCATCGAAGCCGTCGCGCGTCGCGCCAAATACCTGCTCTTTCGCACACAAGTAGGGTCGCTATTGGTTCATTTGGGAATGTCTGGGTCTCTGCGGTTGGTCGACTTCGATACTCCCCCCGGTCGGCATGATCATATCGATGTTCTGCTCGACGATGGGGCCTGCCTGCGCTACCACGACCCGCGGCGCTTCGGCTGCTTTCTTTGGTTGGCGGCTGGCGAGATCCACCCTTTACTGGCTCACCTTGGGCCGGAGCCCCTTTCCTCGGATTTTGACGGACACGTTTTGTATCAGCGTTCCCGGGGCCGCAAGAGCCCCATAAAGAATTTCATCATGGACGGGAAAGTGGTGGTTGGTGTGGGGAATATTTATGCTAACGAGGCCCTGTTTATATCCGGAATTCGTCCAGATCGCGCTGCGGGAAGGGTGTCGGCAGCCCGCTACGAGCGACTGGCAGAAAACATTAAGCAAGTACTTACTTCTGCTATAGATCAGGGTGGAACTACCCTAAGAGATTTTGTGGGGGGTGATGGGAGGCCCGGATACTTCGCCCAAAAACTTTTGGTGTATGGGCGAGCGGGTCAATCTTGCAAGCATTGCGAGGCTACGCTAAGGGAGGTACGTCTGGGGCAGCGCAGTAGTGTCTACTGCGCGACCTGTCAGCGCTGAACTGTCGCTAGCGGGCCTCGCTTCCTACGGACTGGCAAATCGTTGTTTCAGCGCGGCTGCAACTCCCGGCGGGACAAACGGGCTGATGTCGCCGTTCAGGGCTGCAATTTCTCTTACCAGGGAAGAGGAAATATACGACAAGTGCTCTGAGGGAGTCAGAAAGATACTCTCAAACTCGGGGTATATGGCTCTGTTCATATTGGCCAGTTGAAACTCGTACTCGAAATCTGACACAGCTCTTAGGCCACGCAGGACGCATCGGGCGTTCTGGCTTATGGCGAAATCCGTAAGCAGATTACTAAACCCCATAACTTCAACGTTATCCAGGTGTGTGAGCGCTGACTGACTCATAGAGACTCGTTCCTCTAGAGTAAACAGGGGCGTCTTTTTTTCGCTGTGGGCAATGCCTACCACGACTCTATCGAACAGGCGCGCAGCGCGCTCGGTCAGGTCCACGTGGCCATTGGTGATTGGGTCGAAGGTTCCCGGGTAAATAACGGTATTGGTTCTCATGTTGGTGGCCGATTGTGAAGGCGGAACTGCGGATGGTAAACAATTTGTCGGTAAGCGACAACGCATCCGTTAGGAAAGGTCGCCGGTGGGCATGGCTTGTTTGATCAATCAACGGTGAACAGGCGATACGCCACGCCACCTGCAACCTTCTCTCGGTGTATTTTCCAGTCTAACGGAACTTCGGGTGGCGGCTCCATCGCCCCCGTCTCAACATAGACCAGTGCATCGTTGCTCAACAATTGTTTCTTAGCCAATGCCTCGCAGATAGGCCCCACCAATTGCTGCATGAAGGGTGGATCAATAAATACGATGTCATATGCCTGAGTCGCCATCTGTAGAAACTGTTGCGCTGAGATGCGGTGGCACCGACCCCGATCAGCGGCCACAAGTGTGTTTAGGTGATCGCTCACCTGGCTCAATGTTGCATTTGAGCTGTCGACAAAGTCACAGTGGATCGCCCCTCTTGAAAGCGCTTCCAGTCCGAGCGCTCCGCTTCCTGCGAACAGGTCAACACATCGGGTGCCCTCAATAGTGGGTGCCAACCAGTTGAACAGCGTTTCTCTTATCCTGTCGCCCGTTGGGCGCAACCCGTCTGCGGGCGTAAATGAAAGTTTACGACCACGCCACTGCCCTCCGATGATTCGTACCTGATGAAGCTTTCGGGTGTCTTTCCCTGATCTTGTCATTTCTCCGCCGAATCCAAGGGTGGTAAGATAGGTGTCTTTTCAGACTTTCATTTGCATCAACACACTCTAGCACGGCCTATATGAAATTTTTTAAACGCAAAAACTCGGTAGACCTCGAACAAGCGCCATCTGACAAAAGCTCCGCAGTTGTCGACGGTGAATTGATTCAAGCACAGAAGAGCGCAGCTGAGGTTGCGGTGTGCGAACTAGAACCAGAATCAGAACCATCGGCAAAAGCCAGTCTTTTATCCCGACTACGCCTTGGCCTGGGCCGCACTAGCGATACTCTGTTGCATGGCCTGGGCACTTTGTTTTTGGGCCGCAAAGAAATTGATGCTGAACTTTTTGAGGAGCTGGAGACCCGCCTGCTGCTGGCAGATGTCGGCGTTGATGCCACGGTAGAAATTATTGACCGGCTTATGCAGAGGGTCTCACGCAATGAGCTGATGCGGCCGGACGCACTGCAAGGTGCCTTGCAGGAGGAGCTGCTGGCGCTGCTTCGGCCCTGTGAAGTTCCACTGGAGGTTCACGGGCATCAGCCGTTCGTCATTCTGATGGTAGGCGTCAATGGTGTTGGTAAGACCACCACTATCGGCAAGTTGGCGAAGCACTATATGAGCACGGGGCATTCGGTCATGCTGGCAGCGGGCGATACATTTCGGGCGGCGGCAGTTGAGCAACTTGAGGTCTGGGGAGCGCGTAACGACGTACCCGTTATAGCGCAACATACGGGAGCAGACAGCGCGTCTGTCATTTTTGACGCATTGCAAGCAGCTCGAGCGCGGAAGGTGGATATCCTGATTGCCGATACGGCCGGCCGCCTGCACAACAAGGACAATCTCATGGAGGAACTGGAAAAAGTGGTTCGGGTCATGAGCAATATTGACGCTTCTGCGCCGCATGAAATCATGTTGGTTCTGGACGCGGGTACGGGACAGAATGCATTGTCCCAAGCGGAACATTTTCAGCGCTGGGTAGGGGTGTCAGGCTTGACTTTGACCAAATTGGATGGAACTGCCAAAGGCGGGATTATCTTTGCCATCGCAAAAAAACTGGGACTCCCGATCCGATTTATCGGGGTTGGCGAGGCCGTCGATGACCTGCGCCCTTTCGAGGCGGAGCCGTTTATTGAGGCCTTGTTTGATGGGGGTGACGCCTCTGCATGATTAGCTTTGACCGAGTGAGCAAGCGTTATGATGAAGGGCACGATGCTTTGCGAGAAATCAGCATCGAGATCGCCCAGGATGAACTCGTTTTCCTTACGGGCCACTCGGGGGCCGGCAAAAGTACACTGCTGCGTCTGATCATGCTGATGGATAGACCCAGCCGTGGACAGGTCATCGTCAATGGTCAGAACTTGGCTGGGGTCCGTCCCCGTAATATTGCACAACATCGCCGCGACATAGGCGTCGTGTTCCAGAACCACCAATTGCTGTTTGACCGAACGGTATTCGATAATGTGGCGCTGCCGCTGATTATAGCCGGCTATGATTCCCGAGAGGTCGGACGACGAGTGCGCGCCGCTCTGGATAAAGTGGGGTTGCTCAATCGAGAGCGAGCCATGCCGATCGCGCTGTCCGGTGGAGAACAGCAGCGTGTGGGTATTGCTAGGGCGGTGGTGGGCAAGCCAAAAATCTTACTGGCGGATGAGCCTACTGGAAACCTCGACCCGACACTGTCGGCTGAAATTATGAACCTGTTTGAAGCGTTCAACCAGGTCGGCGTCACCGTATTGATCGCCAGCCATGACTTGGTCCTGATTTCACGTTTGCGTCACCGTATTATCACTTTAAGCCAGGGCTGTCTGGTCAGTGGGAGGGCGCAGTGATAGGCCGACAGGAAACGGTTCGGCGCAAAGAGGGCGCTAGCGTAAGTCGCACGGACCTGCGCGGGCATGCCAAAGCTTGGATACAGCACCACCGTCTATCGGCTGCCGACAGTCTAATGCGAGTACTCGACAGTCCGGGCTCCAGTGTGTTGACCTGGCTGGTGATCGGCATCGCACTCGCTCTGCCGGTTGGGTTGAATGTTGCACTGGATAATGTGAGTCAGGTAAGCGCTGGTTGGGATAGCCCGGCACAAATTTCGCTTTTTCTGCAGGGGGAAGTCTCCCCCGACAGATTACGAGAACTTGAGGGTGAGTTGGGCGCGCGACAGGATGTTAGCAAGACGCGCGTTATTTCACGCGAGGAGGCTTTGGATGAGTTCCGCTCGTTATCCGGCTTTGCAGATATACTGGCCAGCCTGCAGCAAAATCCGTTACCGGATCTGATTCTGGTTACGCCTGATGCCGCCCTCGATGGGCCGGCAGTGTCGGCATTGCGCGTGGAGTTGCAGGGCAATTCAGATGTGGCGGAGGCGGTGTTGGACATGGAGTGGCTGCAACGGCTGAACAGTCTAATGGAGCTCAGTCGCCGTCTGGTCCTGGCGATAGGCGGCATGCTGGTGGTTGGGGTAATGCTAATCCTCGGCAATACCATACGTCTTGCGATTGAGAACCGTCGGGATGAGATTGTTATCGTTAAGTTGGTAGGCGGAAGTAACGGCTTTGTGCGGAGGCCATTTTTGTATACCGGACTTTGGTATGGCGTCGGCGGAGGTGTGCTGGCCGCTCTACTGGTATCAGTGACACTGTGGTCCCTCGAAAAGCCAATAAGTGACCTGGCAATGCTCTACGAGAGCGCATTTCAACTGAGTGGGCTTGGGGTGATGGGCAGCTTGAACCTTGTCATTCTAGGCGGCTTACTCGGCCTGGCAGGTGCCTGGCTTGCAGTCTCGCGCCATTTGGCCCGTATTCAACCGCGCTAGAACGG
>JAPKBI010000067.1 GCA_028823475.1 Halioglobus sp.
ACGCTTGCGGATAATAATGGTTTCCAACGGTTTCTAGACGTTGTTGCCAGTCCAGTAGATAGGCGGCGTCTGCAGATTTTTTAGCCGAGGCAGCACTCAAACGCCTTACGCGAGGTCGATCGGCATAATTTGTTGTTTGGTGATCCAGTTCCGCTTGCAGACTAGCGAGCTCCTCGCTGAGGCGATCGACTTCTGGGCTAATCCCTTTCAGACTGACCTCTTGCTGTGGGTGTTCTGTCTGCACTATTGTTTGCGTGTGAACGGCTCTGGCGGTGGTGGTCAGCACATCACGCTGCTGCGCGAGCTGCTCCTGATCTACTTGCATCAGTGGTTGCTGCTGGGAGTGTTCAACGAAAGGGAGGGTATTGCGACGGCTGATTTGATTAATTTCGGCTTCATCATCACCCTCCTGATTGGCCTGCGCAATTTGGCGGGCCTGTTGCGGGGATGTTGCGCTGGGTCGGTTGGCAAGCGTCACTTCAATTTGCGGCGTTGAGTACGTCATTGGGGTGCTGGCGTTGAAGGAAATAGTCAGGATTAAGGCGGCGTGCACTGTCAATGCCAGAGCGAGGGCATTTCTAAATCGAGTGTGCTTATCACGGCCTGTTTCCAGGTAATACATGGGCCAATTAGCGCCTTTTAGCTAATTCTTCGATGATACAATCCATTAGTTGTCCACCAATGTCCAGACCATAGCCGGCGTCAATTTCCCGAATGCAGGTCGGGCTGGTGACGTTGATTTCTGTGAGGTAGTCGCCAATCACGTCGAGGCCGACAAATAGGAGACCCTTCTCACGTAGGCTGTGCCCAACCTGTGCAGCAATCCACTGGTCACGCTCTGAAAGCGGTTGGGGCTGGCCGGTCCCGCCCGCAGCCAGGTTGCCTCGAGTCTCGCCTGCCAGCGGGATACGGGCCAGACAATAGGGTACAGGCTCTCCATTGATCATCAGTATGCGCTTATCACCGTTCTCAATTTGGGGAATAAATTTTTGCGCCATGATGGTCTCGCAACCATTCCGTGTGAGCATCTCGAGGATCACGCTAATATTAGAGTCGTCCGGTTTTACCCTAAAAATGGCACTGCCGCCCATACCGTCGAGGGGCTTGAATATAGTGTCTTCATGCTGCCGGTGGAATGCCTTGAGCCGTTGCATGTCAGCGCTGACCAGCACCGGAGGGCAACACTGGGGAAATTGGGTGGCGAATACTTTTTCGTTGCAGTCGCGCAGGCTTTGGCAGCGGTTTACCACAAGAGTCCCCTCACGCTCCGCGGCTTCGAGGATATACGTACTATAAATGTATTCGTTATCGAAGGGGGGATCCTTGCGCATTAGGATGACGTCAAGCTCACTGAGATCTCTATCCTCGGCTTGCTCGAGGTTAAACCAATGGTCCTGATCACGAAAGACGTTCAACGGAGCCATGCGTGCGCGTGCAACACCCTGCTCGAGATAGGTGTGGCTCTGCTCCATATAGAATAACTCCCAGCCCCGGTCTTGGGCCGCCCACAGCATGGCCATAGTGGTGTCTTTCTTATAGTTGATGTCGCTAATGGGATCCATCACGACGCCTAGTTTGACGGCCATTATCTATCTCATGTGTTCCGAGGGTCTGCTAACTTACGCAAAGGCTGTGGTGGGTGCAAGTAGGAAGATTGTTGGGAGAGCGCCACATTGGAGTGAAATTCCCTTAGACTAGACCCTCGAAATGACTATGTGTTTTTGGAGAGCGACGTGAGCCTAGCAGGCATTTACTTTTTTCTGGCGTTATTGAGCGCTTATTGCGTCCTTACCGCAATCGTACAGGCGCGGCGCATATATTGGTTGGTGCCCCTCTATTTCTTGAGTGCCTGGCTGTGCGGTGAGTTAGCGTTGATTCATCTATTGTGGCAAGTTGCGTTCACCGCGCTACTGGCGTTGACGGGGGGCTTGTCCGATCCTCTGGCGCAGACCGGGCTGGGTATTTTTGCGCTGGCTTGGTTAGGACTTGTCTATCTACATTGTCAGGCTATGGATACGCCAAACCATCTTCGCCCGGCTTTGCGCAAGTCCCTAGGAGAGAACTATAGAGCCGATATACCATCAGAACGTCAGCATGTCTTGTCCGATGATATCCTTACCCGCCAATGGCTCAAGCCTTTCCATTTCAAGCGCGATGGGGTTCGTGTGGACAGCAATATCGCATACGCGGACGCTGGCAAGCGCAACTTACTGGACATCTATCGCCCCCATGAACCGCGTGAGGGCGGATTTCCAGTGCTACTTCAGGTGCATGGCGGAGCATGGATTATCGGAGAAAAAGAACAGCAGGCCAAGCCGTTGATGTACCACATGGCACAGCGTGGGTGGCTGTGTGTAGCGATCAATTATCGTTTGAGCCCCAAGGCGGCTTTTCCCGCGCATATTATCGATGTGAAGAAGGCCATTGCATGGGTAAAGGAACACATTAGGGATTACGGCGGCGATCCCGATTTCATTGCGATTACCGGCGGGTCTGCTGGCGGCCATCTCAGCTCCTTGGCGGCATTGACGCCCAACCGCGCTGATTGGCAGCCCGGCTTCGAAACAGCCGATACTTCGGTGCAAGCGGCTGTGCCGTTTTACGGTGTCTATGATTTCCTCGATCGAGGCGGTATTAGGCCCGAGATGTCCATGGATGAGCTGCTCGCCGATCGCGTTATGCAGTGTTCAAAGGAGGACGACCCGCAGCTGTGGGATAGCGCTTCGCCACTCAGTCATGTTTCGGCAGATGCTCCGCCGATGATGGTGATCCAGGGCACGCATGATTCATTAGTGTGGGTGGAAGAGGCGCGGGCCTTTGTCTCTGCGCTGCAGGCTGTGTCTGAACAGCCGGTTGCCTATGCCGAGCTCCCCGGGGCGCAGCACGCTTTCGAGATCTTCCATTCGGTGCGCACAGACCATACGGCTCATGCTGTTGGTCATTTTCTGGAATGGACCCACGCGCAGTGGTTGCGTGCACGCTAGCCTGGCCCCATGTCTCCCCACCTGCCCTGCAGTATCGCGATAGCCGCTAGCGGTGCGGTCTCAGTGCGCAGCACACGGGGCCCCAGCTTGAGTGATGAGTAGCCGGCTTGCTCTGCCGCGGCGATTTCACTCTCATCTAAGCCACCTTCTGGGCCGATTAATAAAGCAATACTGGTAGGGGGCTCGCGTTGCGCGGCATAGGCGTCCGCTCGGTGGTGCAGTACAAATTTGCACTCGGCAACAGTAGACGCTAGCCAGTCGTCCAGTGTCTCTAGAGGATGAATGGCCGGTGTGCGATTGCGTCCGCATTGCTCGCAGGCACTGATAGCAATTTGTTGCCAATGATGAATTTTTTTGTCTGCACGATCGCCGGCTAACTTAACGCCAGTGTGCTTTGTCGATAATGGCGTCAGAGAATTGATGCCTAGCTCGGTAGATTTTTGTACGATCCAGTCCATGCGCTCGCCGCGCGATAAAGCGATACCCAGATGAATCTGCAGAGGGGACTCGCATTCATATTGCAAGTGGGTGCCTGTTAGAACCTGTACATTTTTTTTGTCGAGGGCAGTAATGCTGCTGAGGTATTCGCCCCCCCTGCCATCAAAAAGGGTCAGGCTATCACCAACCCCCAAACGCAGAACACGCGCTAAATGTCGGCTTGGTTCCGGCTCCAGCACAACAACGGTATTACTGTGCAGTTTGTGAGTGGTGTAGATACGCGCTGTGCGCATAGTTGTCGAGTCCTAGTGCTACAAGCCTAGATTATTATAGATTTGTTGCGTCGGTTCCACCTGGTTCATGGTGTAGAAATGGATACCTGGAGCGCCATTGTCCAGCAATGTCTGACAAAGTTGAGTGACCACCTCGACGCCAAATTTAGCAATGCTCTCTTGGTTATCACCATAGGCCTCAATGCGTCGGCAAATCCATCGAGGAATCTCCGAGCCACAATTAGCGGAAAAGCGAATCAGATTAGAAAAGTTGATTATCGGCATAACGCCAGCATAGATAGGCTTGTCGATTCCAATAGCTGCGCACTGGTCTAGGAAATAAAAGTACGACTCCACGTTGAAGAAATATTGGGTGATAGCGCTGTCGGCGCCAGCATCAAATTTGGTTTTGAGAAAAGCGATATCGGTGTCGTAGCTTTTAGCCTCCGGGTGTATTTCCGGATAAGCCGCGACCTCGATATGGAAATCATCCCCCGTGCGCTCACGTATGAACGCCACCAACTGGCTGGCGTAAATAAGTTGTGCAGGACCGCCGGTTCCTGAAGGGACATCACCGCGCAGCGCGACCAAACGTTTAATGCCTGCGCTTTGATACGTTTCAAGTAGCGCCGCAACAGTACTCTCGTCATCACCCCCAAAGCTGAGGTGAGGTGCGACATCGATGCCCGCTTCCCTGATAGAGGATACTAGCCCAACTGTGGTGTCACGCGTACTGCCGCCTGCGCCGTAGGTCACCGAGAAGAACTCTGGACCTAGTGCATCAAGAGCAGGCGTAACCTCGGTCAGAAGCCTTTCAATGCCCTCCCCTGTTTTGGGAGGGAAGAACTCGCAACTTATACGCGGTTTTTGCGTAGCCATGAGTAACCGTTTCCTAGTACTTGTAGGTTTCAGGCTTGTACGGTCCGTCCTGGCTGACCTTGATGTAATCAGCCTGTTCCGGCGTGAGTCGGGTGAGCACGGCACCAAAACCACCGATCATGTGTGCCGCCACTTCCTCGTCGAGTTTCTTGGGCAGAACTTCAACAGTTAATGCAGAGGTCTTCATGTCTGACTCTAGATCCGCGAACTTACGCTCGTACAAATAAATTTGCGCCAGCACTTGATTCGCAAACGAGCCGTCCATAATGCGTGACGGGTGACCCGTAGCATTGCCAAGGTTCACCAAGCGTCCTTCGGATAATAGAATCAGGTAATCATTGGCTGCCTTGTCGCGATAGACTTTGTGGACCTGCGGCTTAACCTCTTCCCACTCCCAGTTACTGCGCATGTAAGCCGTATCAATTTCGTTGTCGAAGTGGCCGATATTACTGACGACGCAGTTCTTTTTAAGCGCTTTGAGCATGTTCGAATCACAGACCTTGTAGTTGCCAGTGGTCGTGACGACCAGATCAGTGGAGCCTAATAGTTCGCGGTCGATGCATGACTCAGTGCCATCATTGATGCCGTCAGTGAAAGGCGAAACAATCTCAAAACCGTCCATGCAGGCCTGCATGGCACAGATAGGGTCGATCTCGGTGATTTTTACAATCATACCTTCCTGACGCAGGGATTGTGCTGAGCCCTTGCCAACGTCCCCATAGCCAATGACCAGTGCTTTTTTGCCGGCCATCAGGTGATCGGTGCCGCGCTTGATAGCGTCATTGAGGCTGTGGCGACAACCATACTTATTGTCATTTTTAGACTTGGTCACGGAGTCGTTCACGTTGATAGCCGGAACCTTCAGTGTGCCCCGCTCCAGCATCTCCAGCAGGCGGTGCACACCTGTGGTGGTTTCTTCGGTAACGCCGTGTATTTTGTCCAGCATGGCGGGATACTTGTCATGCAGTAAAGAAGTGAGGTCGCCGCCATCGTCCAGTATCATGTTCGCGTCCCATGGCTTGCCGTCTTTGAGAACGGTCTGCTCAAGACACCACTCATACTCTTCCTCAGTTTCACCTTTCCAGGCGAATACAGGAATTCCCGCAGCGGCTATAGCGGCCGCAGCGTGATCCTGTGTAGAGAAAATGTTACACGAAGACCAGCGCACTTCGGCACCTAATAGCATCAGTGTTTCAATCAGTACCCCAGTCTGGATTGTCATATGGATGCAGCCTAGAACGTTTGCTCCGGCGAGTGGTTTGCTGGCTGAATACTTAGCCCGCATCGCCATCAGCGCTGGCATTTCGCTTTCTGCAATCTCCAGCTCGCGACGGCCCCACTGGGCCAGTGAGATGTCTGCAACCTTGTAGTCTTCAGCCGTCTGTAATTTTTGTGCTGTGCTCATCTTTATCTTCCTTTGGGCTTGGAGCCCATTGCTTGTCTAAATATTAATGGGGTTAGTCAGTTGTTTGCTGCCCGGCGCAACTGAGCGCCGATCAACGGTTTTTCATTAACGCGCCGCTTTTTTTAGCGCTTTCGCTTTATTCGTTCTCTCCCAAGTAAAGTCCTTATCTTCTCGCCCGAAGTGGCCATAGGCTGCTGTTTTTTGATAGATAGGGCGCTTCAAGTTAAGCATCGCAATCAGACCCTTAGGACGCAGGTCGAAGTGCTCGCGCACCAACTCTGCTATACGATCATCAGAAATTTTGCCAGTGCCGAACGTGTCAATGGCGATAGATGTGGGTTCCGCGACACCAATCGCATAGGACACCTGAATCTCGCAGCGATCCGCAAGACCGGCTGCGACAATATTCTTCGCCACATAGCGACCCGCATAGGCTGCAGAACGGTCCACCTTGGACGGGTCTTTGCCAGAAAATGCGCCGCCACCGTGACGCGCCATGCCGCCGTATGTATCCACAATAATCTTGCGTCCGGTTAAGCCGCAGTCACCGACCGGGCCGCCGATGATGAACTGGCCAGTAGGATTGATGTGATATTGGGTGCCCTTGTGTAACCATTCTGCGGGCAGAACATCCTTAATGACATGCTTCAGGATTTGTTTGTGAATTTCTTTCTGGCTGACTTTTTCGTCGTGCTGGGTCGATAACACTACTGCGTCAATGGCGACCGGCTTTCCGTCTTCATAGCGCAACGTAATTTGGCTTTTGGCGTCGGGGCGCAGCCAGTTCAGTTTACCGTTCTTGCGCAATTCTGCCTGACGCTCCACAAGGCGATGGGCATAATAAATGGGTGCAGGCATCAGCACATCAGTTTCATTGGTGGCATAGCCGAACATCAGGCCCTGATCCCCAGCCCCCTGCTCATGGCTTTTGCTTTCGTCAACGCCCATCGCGATATCCCGGGACTGCTTGCCAATGGCGTTGAGTACTGCACAGGAGGCACCGTCGAAACCCACGTCAGAGCTGTCATAGCCAATGTCGAGTATGGTTTGGCGAATGGTCTCTTCCAAGTCCATCGTGGCCGATGTGGTGACCTCGCCTGCCACTATACACATGCCCGTCTTGACCATGGTCTCCACCGCGACGCGCGCGTCTTTATCGCGCTTGAGAAGGTAGTCCAGGACCGCATCTGATATCTGGTCAGCCATTTTGTCCGGATGTCCTTCGGACACGGATTCGGAGGTAAAAATTTTGTATTCGCTCATAGTCTTATCCTTATCAATAAAGTCGTTAAAGTCGGCCAAATAACCGTACTTGTACTTGAAAACCGTTACGTTGGGCTAGATGAACGCTGGTGATGTCCCTGAGCCCTGCGTCTGTTGCCCACTGCGCCAGCTCTCTGGGATCAAACCCAAGCCATAAGTCGCCGCAATTCTCCCGCGCCCAGCCCTGATCGTGATTGCACAATTCGGTAATGAGGACTACACCACCAGGTGCGAGGCATGAAGCTACGTCGCGCAGAACTTCACCCGGTGCTGGCGTGTGGTGCAACACCATATTAATGATCGCGCAGTCGACCTGCAGATTAGCCAATATAGGGCTGCGGGTGTCATCGAGAATAAAGTCTATGTTCTGCAATCCGGCCGAAGCGGATCTGCTTCGTGCCTGTTCCAGCATGCTTGGGGCATTGTCCAGCGCCACTACGCGCTCAAACAAGGGTGCGAGTTCGAGCAGGAAGGAGCCATCCCCAGGCCCCACTTCCAGCGCCGTGCGACGGTGCTTTAGCGGGGCGTCTTCAAGCACCTGGACGGCAATATCAGCATATTGCTCATAACTGGCGATCAAATCCTGCTGTTGGTGAAACTTGTGCGCATTGAGTTGGAAAAAGGTGCTGGAGTTTTCCTCGCGCTGCCGGTGCATGGCTAAGAGCCTTTCCTGGACATCTAGCGGCAGATCGATTTTATCTACCGCATCGAAAATGCTGTGTTGCAGCGCTTCCAGATCGGGATGCTGCCCCATTTCGCTGCGGCGGTAAAAGATAGAATTGGCCTCACGCCGCGCCGCCACTAGGCCGGCACTGGCAAGGACCTTCAAGTGGTGGCTGAGGGCGGGCTGGCGAATGTCGAAGATAGAGCACAGCTCGGAGACCCCGAACGAATCTTTGCGCAGCACCCTGAGCACTAGCAGGCGCAAAGAATCGGCGCTGGCTTTGCACAGGCGGGTAAGCGAGGCTAGTTGCAGAGTTGACGGCGGCTGGTCCGACTGTGATGTTACCAATTTGGCGGTGTTCGACGAGATCATTTTTTTAGTCTAGCAGGGCAGCAAAACTATATCAAAATATTTTGATATAGTTTTTTAGTGCTCCTCACATCAATGAAATTGGGGTTATGGGCCAAATATCTACCTATTTGTTTGCCGTTCGCGTCCGCTTACGCGAAAATAGCGCTCCTTTTCGTACCTATTCACCTCCCCGGAGAACCTGATGCCGTCCCCCCGCATAGAACTTGCCAATGCCATTCGCGCTCTTAGTATGGACGCGGTCCAGAAGGCGAAAAGTGGCCACCCCGGCGCCCCCATGGGCATGGCGGATATCGCCGAGGTGCTGTGGAATGACTTTTTACGGCACAACCCATCAAACCCCGCCTGGCCTGGCCGCGACCGCTTTGTGCTGTCCAATGGCCACGGCTCGATGTTGCTCTACTCGCTGTTGCACCTTTCTGGCTATGAACTACCCATTTCCGAGATACAGAATTTTCGCCAAATGCACAGTAAGACGCCTGGACACCCGGAACATGGCTACACCCCAGGTGTGGAGACTACGACGGGCCCGCTGGGCCAGGGCCTGGCGAATGCAGTCGGTATGGCCTTGGCAGAAAAAGTCTTGGCAGCCCAGTTCAATCAGCCGGGACATACCGTGGTTGATCACGATACCTATGTGTTTGTGGGCGATGGTTGTCTGATGGAGGGGATTTCCCATGAAGCCAGTTCCTTAGCTGGGACGCTGGGCCTGGGTAAACTGATCGCCTTTTATGATGACAACGGTATTTCCATTGATGGCGAGGTACAGGGTTGGTTTACTGATGATACTCCCGCCCGCTTTGAGGCCTATGGCTGGCACGTCGTCGCGGACGTCGATGGGCACAATGCCGCTGAAATCGGGTCTGCGATCGAAGATGCTCGCGCCCAGAATGATAAGCCGACGCTGATTTGCTGCAAGACGATTATAGGCAAGGGCTCACCCAACAAGCAGGGAACAGAGTCTGCTCATGGGTCAGCAT
>JAPKBI010000489.1 GCA_028823475.1 Halioglobus sp.
GTTTTGATTACTATCTCAGCACCCTTAGCGATAATCGCTTTAAAAATGGGGCCTGTCGAAATCGCAGCTCTTATTATTTTTGCATTTTCTGTTCTAACTGGGTTGGTCGGTAGTTCGCTTGTTAAAGGCGTCATCTCCGCCTTGGTCGGCCTGCTTGGAGCCACCGTCGGAGCGGACCCAGAGAATTACACACCACGGTTTATTATGGGACATTTCGAGCTTTATGAAGGGTTTCCATTGATCTCCGTAGCGATTGGGTCCCTAGCAGTTTCAGAAATATTGCGTAGATTGGCTACATCCAAAGGTGGCCAGACCCCTGCGATCATTGTGCGCGATACAGGCAACAAGAACGACAGTCGCGTCACATGGGAAGAATATTGGGGGTGCAGATACGTGATGCTGCGCGGCGCGACCATTGGCACGATTTTTGGCGCTCTGCCTGGTGTCGGATCAACAGCCGCTGCGTTTATGTCTTATCTATCGACCAAGACGAGATCGAAGGATCCTGATAGCTTTGGGAAAGGAAACATTCAAGGAATTGCCGCTGCCGAGTCTGCAAACTCTGCGGTCGTCGGTGCCAACCTTATCCCACTTCTAACACTCGGGATTCCTGGCAGCGTCGGCGCCGCCTTGATTATCAGTGCATTTATGATCCACGGCATTCAACCAGGCCCGTTACTGTTTCGAGATCAAGGACAACTCATTTACGGTTTGTTCGGGGCAATGATCATGGCTAATTTCATTAATCTTTGGGTTGGCCAACTTGGCTTGCGTATCTGGGTCAAAGTAATTTCAGCGCCTGAATCCATCATATTCTCGTCGGCGTTGCTTTTATGCATTGTAGGTGTCTGGATGGCCACTGGTGGAATTTTTGGACTAGTCGTTTTATTAGCCTTCGCGATCTTAGGTTACTTGATGACGGCCTTTGGGTATTCAGTCGTGATATTCATGATCGCGTTTTTCTTAGGTAAGCAGTTTGAGATTGTAATTGCGCAAGGGCTAGCAATTACAAACGGTGAAGTCAGCCAACTCCTAAGCCACCCAGTTGCGCTCATTCTTCTGTTATTGGCTGCATTTACGTTCCTATGGTTCACATATAAGAACAGAAAAGCACCAGAATGACCTTGCATAGGCACGCTTATACGAATTTAGGTCAATGCTTAATATCTCTTGCAGCCAACAAGCGCATCAAGCCAGCATCGCGAATTTGCTCCAACTCTCGCAAGCTTTTACCCTTAGCTTCTGCCTCAACACCAGCTATCAAAGCCGCACAAACTTCGGGGGTAAGGCTCGGGGTGCCAAGATCAGTCCAACGACTTTCTTGACTAGGGCCCAAGTGCTCTAGGTAATGCGCTATGCCACCAGCCCCGCCCCCAAGATGATAGGTCATGTGAGCGCCAGTCACCGCCCAGCGCAGGCCCGGTCCGTTCACCAAAGCAAGATCAACTGCTTCCACATCCGCAATGCCTTCCGCCACAATATTAACTGCTTCACGCCACAAAGCTGAGGATAAGCGATTGGCAATATGGCCAGTTGCCTCCCGCTTCATGCGGACTGGCACTCGGCCAATTCGGCGGTAAATAGCCTCAGCACGATCGAGAACACTATCTGAAGGGCAAAACATCTCCACCAAAGGAACAAGATGTGGCGGATTGAAGGGGTGAGCTGTAAGTAACCGCTCTGGCACATGCATGCCAGCACTCAAGTTGGACCATGACAGCCCAGAGGCGCTCGAAGCAATCAAAGCCTCTGAACCCGCATGGTGCTCAAAGCTACTGTAGATCTCATGTTTCACATTCACCACTTCAGGCGCGCTCTCTTGCGCAAAAGACACACCCTCTAACACGGCTGACATATCAGAAAATACACTCAGGTGACCCAAAACAACAGCAGGTGGGCCCATCAGTGCCAACTGAGCCATTGGGAGCTTCACACGCTCCAAAAGAGTTTTTCGCGCTATCGAGCTAGTGTCCCATGCACGCACATTTATACCGTGATGCAAAAACAAAGCCGCCCAGCTAACACCAATCAAACCACAACCAAGTATTGCAACCGGAGCTTGGAGCTCTGGAGGGACAGCTGTTTCAGATGTCATCGGCTGACATCACCGAGGAGCCATACGGATAGCACCATCTAGGCGGATGACCTCACCGTTGAGCATTTGATTATCCAC
>JAPKBI010000490.1 GCA_028823475.1 Halioglobus sp.
ACGTCGTGAATGGAGGTATCAACGCCCAATGTCGTCAAAGACTGCAGATACAAATCTTGAAAGTTCTTCGGGGACGGCTTCATGATGACCTGAAACTGGTAGTACTGTTGCAGGCGGTTAGGGTTCTCTCCGTAACGCCCATCCGTCGGGCGGCGGCAGGGCTGCACATAGGCAGCGCTCCAGCTTTCAGGCCCTATCGCGCGTAGGAAGGTCGCTGGGTGGAAAGTCCCTGCACCGACTTCCATATCCAACGGCTGCAGTACCACGCAGCCCTGCTCTGCCCAGAACTGTTGAAGTTTGAAGATCAGCTGTTGAAATGTAAGAGTTTCGCTTTTGGTTTGTGCCACCGGTTCGCTCATCATATCGCTGCAAAAAGCTGGCTATTATACAGTCTCTTTTAGCGTCATAATACGCGCTTTCCCCGAAAGTAAAATTCTTCTGTAAATTTACGGTGTTTTATACTGATTTGGGTGGCCCTGCGTTCCGGCACTGTGCTTTTGTAGGTATTGGTGTAAACGGCAGATTGTAATGTGGCTCAAGGTTGAGGAAGCGTATGTTTTTTGGAAAGATCATCGGTGGTTCAATCGGGTACTCGGTCTGGGGAATGCCCGGTCTTATCTTGGGTGTGTTGGTAGGCCATACTTTCGACAGGGGTCTGCATAACGCGCTTCGTTTCGGATCGCCTGAGAATGTCGAGCGGGTGCAAAATAGTTTTTTCGAAACTACTTTCCTGCTGGCGGGCTATTTGGCGAAAGTAGATGGTCATGTTTCTCGCTCAGAAATAGACCATACCGAGAGCTTCATTGCCCAAATGGGTTTGAGCAGCGATCAGCGCGAGCGGGCAATTGATCTATTTCGACAGGGGTCCGTAGTCGGTTTTGAAATTGAACCGGTGGTCGCTGCGTTTTTGAAAACCTGCGGCCCTCGACGGCAACTGCAACAGACCTTGCTGTTGTTCCTGATCTCTCTGGCACAGGTGGATAAGGGTATCGAGCCATCTGAACACGCGGCGCTAATGCGCATTGCCGGCCTGATGGGGCTGAGCGCTACACAATTGGAACTGATGTTGCGCATGGCCCGCGCGCAAGAACATTTCCACCAAGGCGGTTCTGCGGCCCGCTCAGAACATAGTTTAGAAGATGCCTACTCGGCGCTGGGCGTCGACAGGACTATCGGCGACAAGGAATTGAAGCGCGCCTATCGCAAACTGATGAGCCAAAATCATCCAGACAAGCTGATCGCAAAAGGTGTTCCTGAAGATATGATAAAGCTGGCAACGGCACGCGCGCAGGAGATTCAGGCAGCGTACGAAATGATCAAGAAAACACGACCGGATATACGCTGAGTCTAAACGAACCCAGACAATCGCGAAGACTAGGTACGCCAGAATGCCGGGGTAAATAACACCAGCAGCGTAAAGATCTCTAGACGCCCGAGCAGCATGGCAAAGCACATGATGCCTTTGGCCGTTTCACTGATGTCACTGAACCCATTCGCGACGCCGGCGATGCCGATTCCTAGGTTGTTAAGCGCTGCCGCCACCGATGAGAAGGCTGTTATGAAGTCCATTCCCGTTAGCATTAGCATTAGTAATAAAATAATATACGACGATGTATAGACGGCAAAAAAGCTCCACACGGCACTGACCACCGTCGCTTCTACTCGGCGCCCTCCGACTTTTAGTGGAATCACCGCTTGGGGGTGCACCAGTTGCTTAAGTTCTCGCAGCCCCTGTTTATAAATTAGCATTACACGCATGGCCTTAATGCCGCCCGTTGTTGAGCCGACGCAACCGCCCATGCAAGAGAAGAAGATCGCCATGATCGGCAGGGCTATAGGCCAAACAGAAAGATTACCAGTGGAGAATCCCGTCGTGGTGATAATAGACAGGACCTGAAATACGCCGTGAAGAATACTGTCTTTATGCCCGTGTATATCCCAAATGATCAGGCAGTAAATAGTAATCAGCATGCATGCCAACACCGCCGCAGTATAGAAGCGCGTCTCCGAATCTTTACGGTACGATGCGACTGATCCCCGCCGCCAAGCCATGAAGTGTAAGCCGAAATTAATACTCGAAATAAACATAAATATCGAAGCAACAACGAGGACCGCATCACTTTTGAAGAAACCAAGGCTCTCATCGTGAGTTGAAAATCCCGCTAG
>JAPKBI010000491.1 GCA_028823475.1 Halioglobus sp.
TCCAGAATCCCAACATAGTTAGGCATTAAATTCAGACGATCGGCCGCTTCACGTTCGGTCATGCCTTGTTTTTCCCTTGCCGTTCTTAACAACGATCCGGGAGTCGCAAAGGCGTCGAGCTGTGCTGTATCTACAGTCACTTCATTGGGTCCGTTTATAAGCCTGATATTCGATAGAGTTCGGGAATCGGCTACTCAGAGACAAGACGTAACTCGCTTCCGAATTTCGATCGCTATTAATTCGGGCCAAACGAATACCCAACAGTAAGCCCCGAGCTGATTGTTGCTGGGCCACGCTTCGATAAGCAACATAGTACTTGTTCGCAGTCGGATAATCTCCCGCATCAAAACGCATCTGCGCAACCTCCAAAAGCGCCACCTGATTAGTACGGTCCATAGCCAAGGCCCGCACAAACGCCTCTTCAGCTCCCTGCATATCGAACAATTTTATCCGACATAAGCCTAAATTCACAAACGCATTGGGACGACCCGAATACAGTGTGTCCTGAATAACATAGTCTAGCTGTTTCTCCGCCTCTTCGTAGCGTTCCTGGCTGTACAAGAAGGCCGCGTAGTTATTACGGCAGCGGGAACATTTTTTGTCCAGTCGTATGGATTTTTTAAAGTTCTTCTCAGCGAGTTCATACTCGCCGGTACTCTGGTAGATCAAGGCAAAGGCCTCGTAAATCTCGGCATTATCGTCATCGATCTGCATGGCCAGTTCAAGATTGCGCTTAGCAGCAACCCAATTACCCGCTCCAATATAATCACGCGCCAACGATACGCGTGTGTCCAGCGCTTTTTGGGGTGATGCATCCTCGCTAAAACCACCCGTAGTCGTTGAAATACAACCGCCCAATACAATAAACCCTAACAGCAGAGACAACTGAGACACACACGTTTTCAATCTGATCGGCATCTGAAATAACATGCTTACCCCACTGAAATTATTTGAGCATCAGTCGCTGCGCGATAACGGCTACTGCGGCTAGTGCGGTCCACTACCTCACCGACTAATTGGCCACAGGCGGCATTGATGTCATCACCACGCGTAGTTCTGATCGTGACGATGTATCCTGCATCGATCAACACTTGCCAGAAGCGTGATACCGCATTGCCACTGGGGCGCTGATACTCCGACTGCGCGAACGTATTGAAAGGAATCAGGTTGATTTTACAGGGCACGTCCCGCAGCAATTCTGCCAGTTCCAGTGCCTGGTCGCGCTGATCATTGACCCCTTCAATCAGTGTATATTCTATCGTCACCACTCGGTTTTTGTCACTTTGAGCCGCCATATAATTGCGGCAACTCTCAAGCAAGACGGCAATAGGGTACTTGCGGTTGATTGGCACCAGTTGGTTGCGTAATGCATCATTGGGCGCGTGCAGGGAGACAGCCAGGGACACCTCGCTGACCTCGGCCAACCTATCCAGCGCAGGAACAACGCCGGATGTGCTCAATGTCACGCGACGCTTGGACAAACCGTAGGCCAAGTCCTCAAGCATGAGGTCCATCGCCGCCACCACGTTATCAAAATTCAGCAGCGGCTCGCCCATGCCCATCATCACGACATTAGTGACGATGCGTCGATCGCCGGGCTTGAATCCATCATAAGACTCTATCGCTAACCACACCTGACCAATGATCTCAGCTGCGCTTAAATCTCTCTGAAAGCCCTGCTTGCCAGTAGAACAAAAGCTGCAATCCAGAGCGCAGCCTACCTGAGAAGACACACACAGCGTGGCGCGGTTACCCGCAGGAATCAACACCGCCTCTACTAGGCCGCCACCCTCGACTCGTATTGCCCACTTGCGCGTGCCATCGCTGGAGTCCTGCTGGCTGACGATCTCAGGCGGCCGCACTTCGGCGACCTCCATAAGCTTCTCCCTCAGCGCCTTACCCAGGTTAGACATCTCCTCGATTTGGGTGATGCCGGCATGATGTATCCACTTCAAAATCTGGTGTGCGCGAAACTTTTTTTCACCCAGGTCCAGGAAGAATTGCTCCATTTGCAGCCGCGACAACCCCATCAAATTGATCTTGGCGTGTTGCGGGCCGATCGGAGGAATCTCAGTAGAAGCTGTCATGGGGAGCAGTCGGTCGCCCGGAACCTAGCGCTCGCAGAGTTCGCTGGAGGCGAAAAAATAAGCAATTTCGCGCGCAGC
>JAPKBI010000068.1 GCA_028823475.1 Halioglobus sp.
CCTCAGGGCTGGGGTTGGCATCCGCCCGTCGCCTTGCGGAAGAGGGGGCCAGGGTGGTTCTCGCCGACATCAACCTTAAACAGGGACAGGCTGTCGCCGACGAAATCCCCGGTGCTCGCTTTGAACATTTTGATGTCACGCGTGAGGCAAATTGGATTGCGCTCATTGATAAGGTTGTTGCCGACTTTGGACGCCTCGATATTCTACTCAACTGTGCCGGTATTGTTCGCCTCGCGAGTATCGAGGACACGTCCGAGGAGATATGGCGCGAGATTAACGCCGTGGGTACCGATGGCACTTTTTTTGGCTGTAAACATGCACTGCGTGTCATGAAGGTGGCGGGTGGCGGATCCATTATCAATATGTGTTCAACGGCCAGCATTCAGGGCGGCCCGATGATTTTTGCCTATGCAGCCTCCAAGAGCGCCATACGGGGAATGACGAAGTCTGTTGCTGTTCTCAGTGCACAGAATGGATACGGGGTGCGTTGTAATTCTGTTCACCCGGGGAATATGCGCACTCCCATGCTGGAGGGTATGAAAGAGATTGTAATGGAAAATGACCCCGAAGCGGCTAAAGCGATGGAGAATATCTGGGTTGGCGAGCCTGTTGATGTGGCAAATATGGTGCTGTTCCTTGCTTCAGATGAGTCAGTCGCTGTAAACGGTGCAGCTATGGTGGTCGATAACACCACAACGATCACCGAAGGGGTGGTACCGCATTAAAAGGAAGGGTCTAAAAATGTCGAGTATAGAGAAAAACCTTTTGACCAGGAATGCTCTGATCGATAGTTACAATCAGTATGCGCAGGGAATAGACACGAAAGACTGGCTAATGGTGCGTGACTGTTTTGCTGACGAAGTGTTGATCGATTATGGCGATCTCAGTGCGGCTACTGGTGATGCTGCAGTGCCACGCCAAGCTGATGACTGGGTGAGGCATCTACAAAGTGTGATTAACGGCTTTGATATTACGCAGCATATGATTACTAATCACCGCTGTGATATCTCAGACACTCAGGTGAGTTGTCGCGCCTACCTCTCTGCCGACCATGTCATATTTCCAAACCCTGAGATCCCTATTGTCGAAGACCAGGACGTGATTACGGTGGTAGGCGAATATAACAATCACTATATTGAGATCAATGGCGACTGGAAAATTCTCAAGTCAGAATTAGCGGTACATTGGTCTCACGGGAATGCCGAATTATTTGTAGCGGCGACAGGGCGTGCGCTAGCACAACTTAACAGTCAATAATAACGTCAACGCTTATTTATGATTAGCGTGTCGTCAGTCGGCTATCGATGTATCTGTGTGACATTTTTATTCATTGCACACTTTTCCCGGGCAAGGGAAGGCGGACGGTTATTCTCAGCCCAGTACCCGTGTTGTTTGCCGTCACTTTACCACCGTGCTGCAGTAGCGCACGTTTTGCGATGGCTAGGCCTAGGCCATGGCCGCCTGACTCGCGTGAGCGGGCAGAGTCGACACGATAAAATTCGTTAAACAGTTTATTCAGGTCATTCTCGGGTACGCCTGGTCCTTGGTCCTCGACTGTTATCTGGTAATCGCCGTCGTTTGAAACAACGGACACGCTCACCTCAGAGTTTTCTGCTGTATGCTGCAGTGCGTTACGCAGAATGTTATCAAAACTTTTGTGCAGTAAATCTTTGCAGGTATCGACATCTGCCCGTGCGGTATCGGCCTTGAAGGCGAAATGTTTGCCTGTTCCCTGTGCCTCAAAATTCGCATCGGCGCACAGCTGCTTCAAAAGTGTGACAAGGTCTATCCGGGTGTCCAGTGTGACATCCCGCGTCTGACTGGAAAGTAGCTGACTGATAAGGTCTTCTAGGCGTTCCGTTTCTTGCTCAATACGCTGCAAATACTGTGGTCGTTGCTCTGGTTTCTCTTGTGCCAGGGCTAGGGCCACACGCAGCCGTGCCAGCGGCGATCGCAGCTCGTGGGAGACATCGCCCAGTAAGCGTTTCTGTGCGCCAATTCGTTCCTGTAGCTGTTTCGCCATGCTGTTGAAGTCGCGGGCTAATTCATCCGTTTCGTCACCACCACGGTCGCGGACCTGCAATCTAGTGTCCAGATCGCCAGTGGCCAGCCTCCGCGATGCCAGTTGTAACTCCTTTAGTCGGCCGGTCATTAACCTCGAAAGACCGAAACAAATTACGCCACTAATTAATACGGCCAGAGTGATGCGTAGCCATAGGCTAGTCGATAAAGTATTCACGATGAGCCTGCGATGCTGAGGAAACTTAAACACCGCCGTCAGCGCCCCTTCGTCTTGACGATATATGGGAATGGCTGACAGGCCACCCTTTGATTTTTTTGCCAGTGACTTGCGGGGTACAGAACGTAATTCGTTAGAGATCTCGGATACCTCTTTAGGGACTTTGCGCCCTAGAAGATCGCTGCCGTCGCGCGCCAAAATATAGATCTGGACACCATGCTTTCTGTGTATTTTCGCCAGTTGCTTGGGTAAGTCCTTCAGGCTCAGATTTTCGAGGCTATAGCGAGTGCGCAAAATAAAGCGGTGTGGTGGAGCGGAGGGGTCACGGTCGGAAAATTTTGGCCCCGGTGGCTGCGATTCGAAGTAATTAGAGGTCAGCTGCCAGCTTCCCAGTATCGCTATCGTGACAAGCCAGAAGGCAATGAAGAGCTTAATGAAGAGACTGCGCCACAATTTCATCTTCAGACGTCTCCTGTACTAGCCCTGAACTGGTAGCCGCTGCCTCGCACGTTGACAATCAAGTCATCGCCGCCGCAGGTCGCGAGTTTTTTACGAATTTTGCTAATATGAACATCAACGCTGCGATCGTAAGCAGAAAGTGAACGTCCCAACGCCTGCTGACTTAGCCTCTCCTTGCTCACGACCGTGCCCGCGCAATTCAGCAGCACTAGCAGCAGATTAAATTCGGTGCTGGTAAGCTGTAGGTCGAGTCCGCCAAATGAAGCGCTGCGGCTCGACGCGTTGATATGTGTTTGCCCCACCTCAAGTATGTGTTTGAGCTTAGCGTCCACTGCTGGATGCGATCGTCGCAAAATCGCACGCAGTCTTGCTGCGAGCTCTCGCGGATTACAGGGCTTGGGCAGGTAGTCATCGGCGCCCAGTTCCAGGCCCAATATGCGATCAGTATCCTCGCCTCTGGCGGTGAGCATCAGTACTGGCGTAGTGGTGTACTGCCGCATCTGCTGCAGTACACCAAGTCCCTGCAGGCCAGGCAGCATAACGTCGAGTACAATGGCGTCATAGCTGTAATCTTTACAGTGGATTACCGCTTCATCGCCGTCATGGATGGCGCTGGGTACGAATCCCTCGAGCAGGAGAAAGTCGCACAGTAACGAGCAGAGCTCCTTATCATCATCAATAATTAGTATCGTGGCGCTCATGGAGCGGTCTCACCCAAAAGGTCAGACATGAGTGTGACAACCCTTGGAAGGCTTGTCACCCGGCTATCTGTCGAGAGATGCCGTTTTTACATATCTTTACCTATTCAGGGTGGGGCTGGGATTCGATGCCCATTTATGCGATAGAGGCAGCAATCAGAGCTGGATTGTCTGCAGGCTTTTCCCCTAGGCACGGTAAATCTAAAGAATAGATTTTGATACCAACATGTAAATCATGTCAACATGACGCAGAACGTCAGGTCATAACCGTGACCAGTCAACAATCACATATCAGGAGCATCCATGATCGATCAATTATTCTCAATGCAGGACAAGATCTGCGTTATCACCGGCGGCTCTCGAGGCCTAGGCTATGCGATCGCCCAGGCATTTTTCGCCGCCGGGGCGAAACGTATCTATATTACGGCGCGCAAAGCACAGGCGTGTGAGCAGGCCGCCGCACAATTGTCAGAAATGTCAGACACAGGGGAGTGCATTGCACTGCCCGGCGACATCAGCAACATGGAAGAAATAACCCGTTTGGTCTCTGTACTTGAAAATAAGGAGACTCATATCGATGTGTTGGTTAACAATGCGGGTGTGGGCTGGCTAGCCCCTTTGGGTGAATTTCCAGAAAAGGGCTGGGACAAGGTTATGGATCTAAACGTCAAAACGCCTTTCTTTCTCACTCAGGCAATGCTTCCCCTGCTGAGCAAAAATGCGACAGCCGCTAGTACGGCGAGTGTGATCAATATTGGTTCTATTGCCGGCATTATGGGGCGCACGGATACGTTCAGTTACGCCCCCAGTAAAGCCGCCATCCATCAGATGACACGTAACCTTAGCGTGGCTCTGGCTGAGCAGAATATTCGAGTGAATGCCATTGCGCCCGGCCGCTTTCATACACGCATGACAGAGTACGCCAGTAATGATAAAGCTGCCTACGAAGCCGAGATTAAGGCGATACCGTTACACCGGTGGGGTACAGATCCCGATATTATGGGTGTGGCACTCATGCTGGCCAGTCCGGCCGGCGCCTTTATTACGGGTCAAATCATCGCTGTCGATGGCGGTACGACATTGTGCTGAAGAGGGAGCAGCAGTGGCACTTGATTTTCTCGACTAATCGCCCATAGTTATTTTCTTGAAAGACGCCAGAATAGGAGTTTTGCCATTAAAATTGAGCCTCTAACCCCCGCTATCGGCGCAGAGATTCTGGATGTAGATCTTGGTCAGCTGTCTCCAGAGTTAGTGAACGATATTCGTGGGGCATTACTGCGATACAAAGTCATTTTTTTTCGCAATCAAAATATAACGAGTGAACAACACATCGACTTTGCACGCAGTTTTGGTGAGCTGGAAATTCACCCGGCAACGCCCAAGGGCCAGCCCACCCCCGAAGTACTTCGCATCGAGCATGGTCCAAATTCGCGCGGGGCTGAAAATTTTTGGCATTCCGACGTCACCTGGAGGATAGAACCTTCTCTGGGTTCGGTGCTGCGTGCCCGCGAGATTCCTTCCGTGGGGGGCGACGTAACCTGACCTCTCGTCACACTAACGAAGCCCACCACTGCGCTCTGACCCTGATGTCACTTTTTCAGCAGTCGATCACGCGTTTATACGTTTGTCCCAAAAGGTACCGACTCGTAGCAGAATCAGGCTAATGCCCAACAGGACGTATAGCCAGTAGTGCCAAGCACCGGTGTCCAGTGCGTTTTCAAGATAGAGACTGAAAAGGCCGATCCAAATTAGGTACGAACCGGTCTTGTGCAGCCTTTTCCAGTTTTTCGCGCCCAAAAGTTTTACTGATGCGTCGTTAGAGGTCACTGCCATTGCAAAAATAAATAGGTAGATCGCAGAGCCACCGGCTATATCGCCCAGCTGCAAATAATCACCGCCATAAGCAATTTCAACCAGTGCAACTATGGCAAACAAGTGCACCGTGTGGGACAAGGCGAATGAAAGACCGAGTCGTCGCCTCGCTTGCATTACCGATTGCCAGTATTTATTACAAAAAAAATGAAGTAGCGACGAGGCGCTAAAGGTGAGGCTGAAAAGGAGCATAGAACTTGTCGCTGTTATCCGGATCATTTGGCGAATATTGTCCACTGTCAGCCCGCCTTTGCTGAGCACAATAATCATCGCCAGCAAGAGGTAAAGCAGTGTGACTGGAAGGACAATATTCTTTAGCGTAGGCATGACTTGATTCTACACGTAGCTTGATTTTAAACACGCATTAAGCGCAGCAGACGTAAGCCCTAGAGTCGTCGGACACTCTAACGGACTGAGTTACGGGATCTCCCAAAGGCGGCGTGATAATAGGGAAGAAAGAGCATTTCATGCAGCCCTTGAGTGCGGTTCCTGCCGCCGTGATTAATTCGATAGATGCCCCATTTTTGCCCAGATTAACGTTTCTTGCTCGACGGACGGACAATGCTCGCTGAGCTACGGGCGACTCGAAGATAGATTATACAGCCTATGCACTAGCGCAGAGATACATGCTGACTGATTGAGCGGTGGTGTCCCTGCGAGTAAACAATGGTAAAGCATAGCGCAAAACATAGGACTATGTTGTCCAGAGAGCATGTACTGTGTCTCTTCCATCTTGCTTTGCTTGGTAAAGGGCTTTGTCAGCTCTAACGACGATAACGTCCTCGAAGTCTTCATCTGTGCCGGACCGACTGATACCGATACTGACCGTTATTGATGGCAAGTCAGGGTCGCTGATATTACTGATAGCCTGCCTCATGCGCTCAGCGAAACCCGTCAATGCCGATTTCTCTGCACTGCGCGTAATCACCATTAATTCCTCGCCGCCCCAGCGAACCAAAACATCATCATCACGGGCTGTGGCCCGGATCGTATCGCTCACAGTACGCAATACCTTGTCGCCCACATCGTGGCCATAACGATCGTTAACCTGCTTGAAATGATCGAGGTCTAACAGTAATACTCCAAATTTCTGTCTCGAAATAATCCAGCTAGAAATGATCACATCTAGACCTCTTCGGTTCAGTAGTCGTGTCAATGGATCCGTATTTGCTTCACGTTCGAGCAGTGATAACTGTAGTGCCGAATCCTCTAACGCACGCTGCTGATCTGACCATCTGGCTAGACAAAAAGTATAGGTTCCTATAGAGATTGAGACTACGATGCCCAGGCGCCAGTCATTAAAATGAATTTCTTGCATTTCTGGTCTCTGGCTGCCGATAACCAGCGATACGCCCATCACAACGGCAGAGACCATACCAATTAAAACGCCGCGTCGGCTCCCCTCAAAAAGGGCAACCATAAAAAGGATCAGGGGTACGTAGACAAGACCCGTCAAAATGGCGCCGGGCGCATCAGCTGCAGGGCTGAATAGCCAGCCTGCGAGAAATCTGGCCTGCACCACGATTAAGGCGACCAACACAAATCCACGATTCAGGGAAATCGACACGCGCTGCCATTGCCAGGACCATAGTAATAGACAGACGGCTATAAACAGGGCGAAGCCGATAGAAATTCTTGATACGGGCCCTGGCGTCAGTAATCCGGCGATAGAAAGCGCGATGGCCGCAACCGCTCCGACCGTGACGAGCACACGGGTCATTTCATTCGCCAGCTCATGATTGGAGCCAATGGGCGGGGACCGGCGGTCTGCGCGTATGAGACCGTTAAGCCAACTCACTTTAGATTTTAAGGTATTGATATTCATTAGAAGCACCTCAAAAGTTAGAAGGAGATGGGGCGAGGCATCACCCGCATCGGCCTCCTCGCAACCTCATGAGCACTCTATACAATGTATGGGATGGGTCTTTTTCTTAAATTTTACCATAGGGGCGGGAGCAACTGTTTAAAACTTTCTGGATCGATCTTTTAGCGTTTGCCAAGCGGAGGACTAACGTGCCGGCGTGCTTCTCCTTGAAAACGGTCAGGAAATGCAGCAGTGGCGGCACCAATGGATTTTAACGGATAAATTGACTTCTTTAGGAGTGCATGAGCGCTAAAAGGCCTATGGAAGATGTGTTCTCCCCGTGTTCGCATGATTTACGTGAATTGAACTGAGGGATGCTATCGAGTCTGCCCACATCCTACTTGCATTGCTCTACATGTTGACCTTCACCTAACGTTGACGGGGTTTACCATCATGGTCATCATATTCTTCTCTTCTTGGAGTCCGAGAGTATAGAGTAATCTCTAAAAAGGAGACTCCATATCACCCATGCGTACAAACACAGACTTTAATTGTGAGTAGTGCGAAATAGCCTCTTTAGAATTTTCACGGCCAACCCCAGACATCTTCACACCCCCGAAAGGGACTTCAACAGGAGCGTCGTTATAGGAGTTTATAAAACAGGTTCCAGACTGAAGTTCACCAGTGACACGATGGGCACGGCTAAAGTCTGTTGTAAAGACTCCGGCGGCCAAACCAAATTCTGTCGCGTTGGCTCGGGCAATAACATCGGCTTCATCTTCAAAGTCTAACACGGACATCACTGGGCCAAATATTTCTTCACGGGCAATGGACATGTCGTCGGTGACCTCAGCAAAGACGGTTGGCTGTAAATAAAAACCATCACCGCTGATGCGATTGCCTCCGGTTAAAAGCCGTGCGCCTTCTGCTTTGCCCTTCTGTATAAAACCAAGCACCGACTCTAATTGCCGCAGACTCACCATAGGGCCAAAGTTTGTTGCCTCATCCAGAGGGTCTCCAATAACCGCTTTTTCAAGCCGCTCACAGAGTCTTTTTAAAAAGGCATCCTTAATCCCGGCTTGCACAAACACACGCGTACCATTTGAACAAATTTGACCCGTCGAATAAAAGTTGGCCAAAATGGCTCCGCTCACACAGTTTTCCAGATCTGCGTCATCAAAAATAATGAGTGGCGATTTGCCGCCCAATTCCATGGTGACATGTTTCATTCCGGCAGCTGCCGCCGCATAGACTTTACGACCTGTAGGAACCGACCCCGTTAATGAAACCTTGTCTACGCGAGGATCAGAAACCAAGGCAGCACCAACGTCCCCTAGACCCTGCACAACATTGTAGAGACCGGCGGGAAGGCCCGCTTCCACAAAAATTTCAGCGATCTTTAGTGCGCATAGTGGTGTGGTTTCAGAGGGCTTGAATATCATGGCATTCCCGCAAGCGAGTGCGGGTGCCGCCTTCCAGCAAGCAATTTGCGTCGGGTAGTTCCACGCCCCAATGCCCACACACAAACCGAGTGCTTCGCGGCGGGTGTAGGCCCAATTCCCATCGGACAAAGGAATATGCTCTCCTGTTAAGGATCCGGCCAAGCCCCCAAAATACTCTAAAGCATCTGCAGCACTGGTTGCGTCAGCGTAGAGCGTTTCAGATAAGGGCTTTCCTGTGTCATAGGTTTCCAAAACAGATAAATCGTAATTACGCTCGCGAATAATATCAGCCGCACGGCGTAATATACGTCCACGCTCTGTTCCAGATAATTTCGCCCAAGCGCTTTGTGCACTCTCAGCGCTGACTATAGCTTGTTCAATAATGCCAGGCGTCGCGGAATATACCCGCCCGATAACCGCTCCAGTAGCCGGATAGATCACATCAATGGGTGTGCCAGTATTGTCTTCGACGTAGGCACCATGAATGAAGTGGCTTGCTTTAGGCTGTGTGTCCACCGGGCAATAGATCAAAAATTAAAGCAGACTAGGGCGCATTGACCACTATATAGGTAGTCGATGACCCCGATATCTGAGGCTGATACCAGGTATTGCCACATTGCT
>JAPKBI010000492.1 GCA_028823475.1 Halioglobus sp.
GAGGTCATACCAAGGGCTTCCCATGGCGCAGTATTCCCAATCGATAGCCCACAGCTTGCCAGCGCTATAAATGCGGTTGGCCTGCAGCAAGTCGTTATGACACAGGACAGAGCTAGACGGCGTCTGGTTAATCTCCGATAGGATCTCTGACACCTCTTCTCCACTTTTTTGCAGGCCAGCATTCAGTGGTCGGCCGTTGCGTTGCAGCCGCTTTTCATACGCCAGAATCCGTTCCACCAGATTTAGACGATGATGCCGGGCAGGCAGTTGATGGATGGCACGCAGTAACTGCCCAACCCCAGTGATATCCGCGTTGTACGCCGCTTCCGGTGCCAGATAGTCGCAAACGAGGCTGCCCAGTTCAGGATTGAAGTAGCATGGATGGGGCGCTAGTCCAGCGCTGTGGGCTGCTTCCAGCGCGCGCCATTCTGTCTGGCGGTTGAGCCCATTAGAGGCTGGATCTAGACCGTCGATACGCACGACGAAGTGCTGCCCCGATTCAACCAGCACGCTAAAATTGCTGATGCCGGGCGTCAGGATGCGCACGACATTCGGGGCGCGGATCAGTTCAGGACTACAGTGCCAGTGCGGCCACTGCGAGAGGGTCTGCTCTAGCTTCAACTGGATGTTGCGCGGCAGTGCGCGGACCATTGGCATTGCCTCTCATGATTGCATGATGAGTATAGGCCGCTTACACTCTTTATCCAATACGCAAAAGTTTGGACTGTGCTGTATCGTGGTGGAAAAATGGACATAATGCATGGCAGATGATCACTATTTGCAAGAGGCTCACGTAGAGGTCATAGACGGCGCTCCCGCGCTGGTATCTCTTGCAGATCTGAGGGACAGCAGGCGGACGGAATCCCTCACCATCAACCGTTACCTGTACCAGCAAACCCAGAAAATAGAACTCATGCTGCTGGGCGCCTTGGATTTGCCTGCGTTGTTGGAGATATTGTTGGTGACCATGCCTCGGCATTTTTCTTTTCGAGCTTGCGAACTGTGGTTGTTCGATCCAGAGGACAGCACGGCCAACCTTCTGGCGGGTTCTGAACAGCATGGTCAGAACTTGCAATTATGCAGTGACATCTTTCAGATGCAAGAATTGTACGATCTAGAGCCCAATATTAGGGTTATCGATGCTACTGATTCGCGTATGTTTGAAATACTTAAGTCTTCTTCCGGTATCAATTATGCTGTGCTGATCCCGTTGCTGGATTCGGGTCGCTTGATTGGCAGCTTGCATCTGGGGACACCTGACACAGTATTTTTGGACAACGCAGAGGAACACCGGGTGGCGCATTTAGCCGCCATCATCTGCGCCTGCTTCAAGGCGGCCGTCAGTCGCGAGCAAATCACGGCGCTGACGCTACTGGACCCACTGACACTTATCGGTAACGAATTGGGGTTTGATAGGGAAATTGCTCGAGAAATATCCCGCGCTAGTCGAGCGCATAAGCCGTTGACGTTGCTGCTCATTGAAGTTGATGATGTTAACGAGCTCTATGGACACTACGGAGAGCGGTGCGGCCAGTTTGTGATCAAAAAGGTCGCAGAGAGATTGTTCTCGAACCTACGTGCGACGGACATTACTGCACGGTTGGGGCGCTCAAGGTTTGCTGTTCTGCTTCCCGTCAGTGGTGAAATGGTTAGCCTAGATATAGCGGAACGCATGCGTAATGATATAGAGAGTTTTACCATTGACGACGGGCGCGGGGCGGTGTTGCAAGTCTATATAAGTGCTGGCCTGGTAACGTGGGAGCCTGGCCAATTTCCTGCTGTGGATCTGCAGCAACTGGCACGGCAGATGCAGGTAGTGGGTAACAAAGCCCTTGACGATGTGATGGCCCGGGGTGGTAATTGTGTGGGGCAATCTCGCCTCAGTACTATGATTTTTTGAGGAACTGCCGTGAGTAAGCTTGATATTTTATTTGAAAAAAATCGGGATTGGGCGCTTAGCGTAAAAGCCAGCGACCCGCTGTTTTTTGAAAAGCTATCCGCACAACAAAGTCCTGACTATCTATGGATAGGCTGCTCCGACAGCAGGGTGCCGGCCAATCAAATTGTTGGACTGATGCCTGGTGAAGTCTTCGTGCATCGTAATGTTGCCAATATGGTGGTGCATACGGACTTGAATTGCCTCACGG
>JAPKBI010000493.1 GCA_028823475.1 Halioglobus sp.
GCTTCTCCCTCGCCCATTTTTATCCATTGCAAATGGCTCGATTGAATTATCTCAGCTTGTTCCCGAAGATAAATGAGTACTCTAATCGGGAAAGATGGTAACCCGTTAACCAGGCGGCGTATCTGAGAGCTGTTGAAGCGAGCCATCCCTTCCCAAGAAAGCAGCGCAACTCGATAGCCTTGCGTACTTGCTTTCTGAAGTTCTGCCGCTAGTACGTCAAGCTCGCTGGGGTCCAGTGCGCTCAATAACTCAGCATGTCCATTGTGGTGACCAAAACCTGATTTTGTGATGTAAACGGAGTGAGACAGAAACCAATTTCAATTCTGTGAGAGTGTGTGTTGTATGGCGGTACTGCCGGTTTTGTCGGTTCCAATGTGTAAGATTATTTCCACTTCAAACCTGCTCCATCACAGGTCTCGAGAAAGTGACAAATAACCATTTGCGCTGGTGAGGTAGAAAGCCGCTGCGGAACCCGGGCTGCGGTTTGTAATAGCGCGATAGGGGTCCAGACGCCGTAATAACAGCGCGAACAGGTAGCAAGTTGCAACCATAGCATCTTCAACGCTTAGCTTTCGCACAGTCTTTCGAGGTGCGTCAGCGTGAGTTCTGCCGACCGCTTCCAAGTAAATTGTGGCGCCCTTGCTAGCGCCTTGACGGATAGATCTTCCCGCAAGCCGGTATTCTCGACTATTTCAATTATCGATTGTGCGATGGCATCAACATCAAAGGGGTCAAAATAGATCCCTGCGTCGCCCACCACTTCAGGCAGTGATCCAAGATTACTGGATAACACTGGCGTAGCGCATGCCATCGCCTCGATAGCAGGCAGTCCGAACCCCTCCGAGTAAGATGGCATTGCCACAGCGATAGCGGAGCTGTAGAGCGCTACTAGGTCCTCGTCTGAGACGTAGCCCGTGAAATGTACCCGATTACGTAATTCGGGATTTTCCTCTACTCGCCTCCACAGACTGCCATAATTGGACAAGAAACCGGCTCCTTCGAAATCACCGACCAGAGCCACATGGACCTTCTTTGCATGACCGCGCGAATTGGCGCGTTCAAACCCATCTAGAAGACCGTGCAAATTCTTATGCGGCGCGAGCCCTCCAACATAAACAATAATGGGTGCCTCTTCGGGTAGGCCTGCCCGGGCCCGCGCAGCCGTAATAAGGACTTGATCAGTGGTTCTGCGAAACAAGGGATTGGGAGCTTCACTCGCGATATCAATCAGATCAGCACGCGCGCCAATGTAGTCGACGATCTCCTGTTTTGCGGCCGCGGACACGGTAAGTATGCGGTCGCTATTCCACATTGCCAGTTTGACCTTCAGGGTCCAAAAAAATCGGCTCCGCCAAGATGAAAAAATAAGCTTGGGGTAGTGCTCAGCGATAGCATCATGGAGTGTGACGACGGTGGGTAGTCTTAGCGGTGCCGGAAACCACGAGTACACGGCAGGAAAGTACATAATATCGAGTGGTGCTCGCGCTACAGCACGATACAGCCTCAGCATATCAAAGGGCGATCTATTACTGTCGGCAACGGCCGCTTCCGTGGTGGGGCGCGATGCATCAACTTGGATAACTGACACATTGCTAAAACGTGAGGCGGCAGGGATCGGTTGGTCGGTGAAAAGGGTGTAGTGGTGGTTTGTCTCCAGCTCGAATAGTGCTGTTAACAGCTCTCGCGTAAATCGACCGAACCCCCGGGTGTTCCACCAGCAGGTCGCGTCGATACCAATATTCACAGCCTAGGCCTTAATCACAATATGCGAATCATGATTCACAGGCGTCAACATTGGAAACCTATGCATAGTCTGGCGCACTAGATTGATCATGCAAGAGCCCTCTGATTATTAGAGCTATCACTCTAACGTCCCCGGCGTGCTATCGCTAGCCTTGTTTTTTTAAGGGGCAGTTCTATGGCAGTTAATACGCCAATAGAGTTCCTTTTTTTAAAGATCCAATCGGTTTAAAGAGTCCACTTTGAAGACCGCATCTCGTTAAAAAAACTGCCGCTATGGAGTCTGTGAGCTACTTTTTTTGGATAGAAAATGCGCCCACAGCTGGTGGGCGAAGGGCTTAGGCTCTTGCTAAAGCTACTTTCTCGGTGGAAGTCCGTGCACCATAGTCAGTGATTTCAGTTCTGTC
>JAPKBI010000494.1 GCA_028823475.1 Halioglobus sp.
GTCGAAGATTCCAAATCACGTTCTCCCATAAATCACCTCCCGATGAATTTAGAAAAGACCACTAGTCAGCCTCGTATTACGACGAGGTTATGGGCTGAGTAAATCAAAGATTGAGTGCTAGAACAACAAAATACTAGTGGGAGTTTTACGCATATTTGAGTGGTAATAAGTCCGGCGACTCGCGGCCATCCTTGGCCATCCATGCGCATGATTCTACTTCCCTGTAGATGCCATCCTTGGCGTTGGATCGCGCATGCGAGCCGCCGTACAGAAAACAAAGCAATTTTGATGCCAGTTATTCAGGCTCATGCCTAGGCGCTTTTGATGAAGGGACAAAGGGATGTTTGCTTGTCCATAGGTGTCCGCTCGTGTCCGGACATGCGCCACGCGTTGTGGCATATTCTTGAGGCATGCTCATTCTTGCGTCGACGTGCTGCGCTGGTTAGAGTAGCTCATCTTCGATACATGCCGTCACAGGCCCAAGGATAAGAGATGACGTTACTGCACACGCCGCTTGATGCGCTGCACCGAGAGTTGGGCGCCAAAATGGTACCCTTTGCTGGTTATGACATGCCGGTGCAGTACCCTGCTGGCATTATTAGCGAGCACTTGCAGACTCGGCAAGCGGCGGGGTTGTTTGATGTCTCCCACATGGGTCAAATCATTATAGAGGGCCCCGGCAGTGCCGCGATGCTTGAGTCTCTTGTGCCGGTGGATATTGATGGTCTGGCAGACAATCGGCAGACCTATGCTGTATTCACTAACGAACAGGGTGGAGTATTGGATGACTTGATTATTACCCGTTGGTCTGCGGAGACATTTTTCCTTGTAGTCAATGCGGGTTGTAAGACGCAGGATATTGCACATCTGCGGGCGCACTTGTCGGGCCAGACGTTGACGGTACTGGAGCATCACGGCTTGCTGGCGTTGCAGGGGCCAGCCGCACGAGAGGTTATTCGTACAGTCTGCCCTGGCGCCGCAGAGCTGCGGTTTATGCAGGGCTGTCCTGGGATTATTGACGGTGTGAAGGTGTACATTACCTGCTCAGGTTACACCGGAGAGGACGGCTTCGAGATTTCTGTGCCGGGCGCAGCGGCCACAAATCTGGCTCGCCGACTGCTAAGTGATCAACGGGTACAGGCGGTCGGTTTGGGTGCCAGGGATTCACTGCGCTTGGAGGCAGGTTTGTGTTTGTATGGACATGAACTGACAACCCAGATCGACCCGGTGCAGGCGGGTTTAATGTGGTCCATAAGTCAATCTCGTAGAGCCGAGGGTGAACGCGCGGGTGGCTTCCCGGGTGCGGATGTGATCTTCGGGCGGATGATCGACAAGCCAGCCCTGCGTCGGGTAGGTTTGCGTGTGGACGGCAAGCGTCCGGTGCGTGAGGGTCAGGTAGTGCTAGATGAATCAGGTCGACAGGTGGGCGAAATCTGTTCTGCCTGTTACGGCGCTAGCGTTGGTGGGCCTATCGCCATGGCTTATATCGAACGGGAATTAGGCCTCCCGGGAATGAAACTGCTGGTGGTCTCAAGGGGCAAGCACTTGCCGGTTACGGTGACACCCATGCCGTTCAATCCGCAGCGCTATTTCCGGGGTTAAGGTGACTCGCCAGTGCGGGCTGCCGTAAAGCCCGTATTCGGCGCGTTAGTTTAGACAGCCGCACCCTCAGGCCTGCCAGCGGTAGGCGCGGTAGATAGAGCCAGCACAGTCCTAGGACCACAACCAATAGCACTAGACTGCTAAGCAGTATCAGACGTTGTTGTGAACGACTGCGAGTCGCTGTCGCAGTATTTTTTGGGCCTGCAGCCACACCGCCAACCTCGATGCGTACTTCAGCCAGGGACAGCACTTCCAGTTGGGTGCTTTGCGTATTCCACCAGAAATAATCTCTCGCTGGCAGCAGGAACTGTCCTGGTTGTTCGGCCACATAACTGATGCGAATACTCCGAGTGGCCAGAGTTTGGCCGCGGTTAACCTTGTTTTCTAGGACTGCTGGCGAGGGGTAGGGGGCAAGTCCTGGTTGCTTTTCGATCTCATAGGCTGGCAGCATCATGGCCAGCACGTCCGATGCTTCCAGCAGGACCTCTTGTTCGAAGGCATCGCCCACCGTTAGATTATCAAGCGCTCTGTCGAAGCTCTGC
>JAPKBI010000495.1 GCA_028823475.1 Halioglobus sp.
TGAACCGCGGTGTAATAACACTGGAATAAGCCAACCGCATCCGTATTATTGGGGGGCTCTGCCCCCTTCTTCACAATAGTGACGCAATATCGTGAAATACCTTGTCAGTGGTGCCACCGGTTTTATCGGTCGTAAGCTTTGTCAGCAACTCGAAGCTCGAGGCCATGTCGTTGTTGCACTGAGCAGGCGTGGCGATGTGTTGAGTAATGGTGAGCCGACCTTGGCACTGGACCTTACGGTGAATGACCCCAGTGAGGATCTACTGTGCGGGGTGGATGTGTTTTTTCATTTAGCTGGTATTGCTCATCAGCAGGCGCCAGAGTCGGCATACGAAGCGTTGAATTATCGTGCAACGGAGCGTCTTGCAAGATTAGCGTCAGCGGCCGGGGTCCGATGTTTTATATTCCTTAGCAGTGTAAAAGCGATGGGTTCGCCCGCATCTCCTCATATGCGTTCAGAGGGTGAGTGCACTGTACCCATTGATCCTTATGGGCTATCCAAGTGGCATGCGGAACGCGCTTTACAGCAGGCATTTTCGGGCGATGAGATGTCCGTGGTGATCTTGCGTCCGGCTTTAGTTTTCGGGCCTGATGCCAAAGGCAATTTGCAGACGCTTTCCCGTGGTATACGTTGGGGTTTGCCGAGACCGCCAAGGCGGGGTGCCCGCTCCATGATCGCAGTGGAGGATTTGGTCGCTTTGCTGTGTGTGATAGCACAACGCCCACCCGTGGGAGTGCACCTGTGGATAGCGTGCGGTGTGCAGAGCTATAGCACGCAGGTCATTTACGACCTGATGCGTAAAACCAGTGGCAAGGGCAGGGGGATTGGTTGGCTTCCGCACTGGGCCTGGTGGCTGGGCGCGCAGGTGCTGGACATGGCTTCTGGACAGCAAAGTGGGTCTACCTATGAGAAGCTGTTTGGCACCGAACTGTATAGTAGTGCGGCCGTTTTAGCGGATACCGATTGGACGCCTCGGGTCATGCTGGAACACGTTATTGAAGACATAACTTCGCCAAGGGACGCTGACTCGTGACAGCACTAGTGACTACGTTCCTGTTGTCCGCCTTGCTGTGCGGAGGCTACTTACGGTTTGCCCGAGTTAGACGGTTCCTTGATACTCCCAACGAGCGAAGTTCCCATTCGCATCCGACTCCCCATGGTGGAGGAACAGCTGTATTGCTGGCGTTCATTGCCGGCCTATTACTGGCAGCGCAGTGCTATAACCGCTGGGACGAATCCTTCGTTGTGTTGGCCGTCGCTGCACTGTTGCTGATGATTGTGGGCGTAATCGATGATCTGCGAGGCTTGTCGGTGCGAGTGCGCATGGCCTTGTACAGTCTGGTGTGTCTGTGGGTAGCGGGTACCCTACTACAGTCAATATTTATCGATAGAGGCGCAAATCTTGTAGTGGTGTGGTTGTTAGTGGCTCTTGTGATGCTGTGGTCGCTCAATTTATACAATTTTATGGATGGCATTGACGGTATTGCCGCACTGCAAACAGTACTGGCCTGTTGTTTTGGCGCATGGCTCTCCTTAAAATCTGGGCCAAGTGATAGCTATGCCATGCTCTGTCTGTTGCTGGCCGCTGCGCACGCCGGTTTTTTAATTTGGAATTGTCCCCCCGCACGATTATTTATGGGAGATGCCGGCAGCGTCCCCACGGGATTTTTACTGGCGGCGATAGCGCTTCTTGGGGCAGTGCAGGGCCATCTGAACCCTTTGTGTTGGGCGATACTGTTGGCTGTATTTATTACTGATGCGACTTGGACATTAGTGTGGCGCCTGTCTACAGGACAAGCTTTCACGCAACCTCATCGGCTGCATGCTTATCAACGATTGAGTCGATATTGGGGTTCGCACCTCAGTGTCGATATGCTACTACTGGCGATAAACGTGATGTGGTTGTTCCCGTTAGCGTGGGCGGTGCAAGCGTGGCCTAGTTATAGCGTTATTTTTGTAATTTTGGCATATTTTCCTCTGCTCTGTGGCATGGCGAAGGTCGGCAGATTAGCGTAAGGTCAATTCTCTGTAAAGTGTTCAAAATACGGTGAGGTAAACCTTCATCGTGGGCCGTAGAGCCGGGGGTAACTTGCAACAATGGTCTGATATCTTCGTGTTACGGTGGCTTGTCAGCGCTAT
>JAPKBI010000496.1 GCA_028823475.1 Halioglobus sp.
GTTCTATGGTTTTCTGCTGTCATATTTGGCAGCTACGGCATCGTCTGCCTGGTTTGGCCCGAACTCCCCGCAGAGTATGCCGGTTTAGTTATTGATTCGGGCGACGCCTGGGTTGAAATCGCCGCGATGTATGGCGGTCTGCAGACGGCTTTTGGTGTGTTCTGTCTGCTGGGTGCGTTGCGCAGTGACCTCTACCGCCCTGCCCTACTTTCTATCGTCTTGTTAGTGGGAGGGCTTGCTCTGGCGCGGCTGTATTCCACGGTGATAGTTCCCGACCCTGTAGGCGATTACACCTATGGCGCCTTGGTATTTGAGTTTACCACCGCAATACTCGCAGCATTGGCGCTGCGAAAATCCGCCTGACACTTCGCAACGTCATTGCTAAACGCTAGGTACCCAGCTCTGTCGCGCAAATAAACAGCCCTTCAGCGCTGGCCGTCACCTCGCCATTGACGCGCATCTCCCCGCGGCATAATTGCTTGCGTCCATCTTGACGCACATTCTTTCCCCACAGCTCTATCGGTGTATTGAGTGGCGTCTTACGACGGTACTTTATAGTGAGGGTGCCCGTAAATCCTGCGGTGCCGGATATAACATTCGACATCGCAAGAATTTCGTCGAAAACACCCGCGATAATGCCACCATGAACGCTGTCCGGAGGACCGGCATAGGTCGGCGAGAATATCGCCTCACCGAGAACCTCATTTTCTCCGGCTTTCCACAGCTTGATGGGGGGCGCCATCGGATTCCTCCTGCCGCTGATTGGGCTATAGGGCATAACAGCCGTAAGGTCATCTTCCTGCCAGCCAAATTCGGGGACATCACTGCCGATTGAAATGGTAGACCAACCCCCACCCTCTTCCAGCCAAGGTTTTAGGACATTCAGCGCATCGCGTATATGCGTCTGTGCCGCAAGCAGCGCTTCATCGGGGGCTCTGCTACACCGCAGATCATGTATAAGCTGGCTCACATCCTGATTGACCTCTTCGGCCAAACCGTCTTGCAGCGGCGCGTTCTCCTTCGACATGTCTATTCCTTGAGTCAGATTCTACCAGTGCCCATGATCGCGCATTGGCCCATCAGCGGCAATTATGCAGGTGCATTGAATTGAACCCGCAGGCGTATTGCGAGGTCAGGCACCGAGACAATAGCTAGGACTTTCGCTCGTCAGCCATTACTATTCGCGCTCAACAGGCAGAGGAGACATGCTGTGAAAATTGGACCAGACACCGTAGTAACATTTCATTACACCCTGCGCGACGAATCAGGCGCTGAACTCGAAAGCTCTCGTGGCGCGGATCCAGCTGCCTACCTGCATGGCGCCAATAACATTATTCCCGGGCTGGAGTCCGCTATGGTCGGCCAGTCTGGCGGCGACACTTTCACCGCCACAGTAAACCCTGCAGACGGTTACGGTCTGCGTAATCCCGAAAAAGTGCAGCGCGTACCGATAAAGCATCTGTCCTTTAAAGGCAAGTTAAGCGCGGGCGACGTGGTGCAACTGAGCACCGATGACGGCATGCGAACTGTCACCGTCACAAAAGCCGGGCGGCACACCGCCGACATCGATACTAACCACCCTTTGGCGGGCCAAACACTGGTGTTCGACATTGAAGTGTCAGAGGTGAGAAGCGCAACGGCAGAAGAACTGACACACAGGCATGTCCATGGTCCCGGGGGACACCATCATTGATCTACAATCCACAATCTTCGATTGCCGTCACTGTCTCGGCGGTGATTGAAAATGTCGTAAGTCCTGCTATCGCCTAATGCTCTGCCAATGTCTGATATTCTTTTTCCAATTTTTTCGCTGACTTCTTAGACACACCACCCAGCACCTCAATGGCGTGACGAATACGTGCCCGCGTCATATCCGGTCCCAACAATTCCATGGAATCGACGACAGAGAAAGAGGCACTGGAACCGGCTATAGCGATAAACAACGGCGCCAAAAAATCTTTGACCTTTATCTCCAGCGCATCCGCCAACGCCTTTAGGTCATTCCATACGGCATCTCGCGTCCACTGATGCTGAGCTTCCAGTCGCCACAACGCAAACTGCAGGCCTTTGACAATAACGTCACGCTCACCCTTCACGCTCGCGAAGCTTTCTTCATTCAGTGACAACGTGCCTGACAC
>JAPKBI010000497.1 GCA_028823475.1 Halioglobus sp.
GTGAAGTGACGCAGTTCCATTGCCATCCGGTTCCGACGCTAGGCTATATCCTGCAAGGGAGTCTTGAGGTTGAAACAAAGTCCGGGAAGAAGGCGAGATTCAATAAGGGAGAGTCAGTGGCTGAAGTGATGAGGACTGTTCACCGTGGCCATGCCATCAATGGGCCGGTCGAGGTTGTCGTTTTCTATGTAGGGGAACAGTCGACCCCCAATACTGTACTGCCTGAGAATGACCCGGAATCCATGTACTGCGACTCATAACCCAGCTGCAACGTCTTTTTTGCAGAGACGTCAGGGCTTACTCATGGATGTACGGTTGGAGCTCATACCCTACTGTTAAGGCGTCACAATATTGAATGAGGCCTCCGGCGTGTCCAGCAGAGCAAAAAACTTCACTAGACTTAGCTTACTACCCTCAATAGAAATATCGTCCGAAAACAGTATGTCGCTTGCCCCCGCGCCTCCCGTCAGCATCTGTACAAAGAGCGCATGTGTGATGTGAATAGTCGCGTCTGCATTGGGTGAGGGACTTCCTTTGCGCTGGTGGAGGACTGCATTTTCTAACTCCAAGACGTAGTTCTCTTTCAGGTCGGTAAAGGTAATATTCAAGACAAAGGTCTTGCCGTCTGCCTTGGGGCCGTTAAGCATGACTGCCATAAGCTCAAAGAATTGATCAACGGGCGTCTCTTCGATCAGGTCAATAGCGTTGGAGAGGTCGAGACCTTCAGTAGGAGCACCCTGTCGTAGCTCGAGTGCGCCTGTAAGGTACACGTCGCGCCAGGGACCTGACTCCGCTATGTAAGCCATTTGGTCGTAGGTTTGTGCCAATAAAGCTTTGGCTGCCTTATTATCCGATTCTGCAAACACCAGGTGATTGAGCAACTCTGCAACCCAACGATACTCGCCTTCAGCGAAATCTGTTCTGGCCTGTTTCATGATGGCGTCACTGCCGCCCATCATCTCAACATAGCGTTCGGCTGACCTTCGCGGTGGCAAGGGGTCGAGGTTGGCGGGGTTGCCGTCATACCAGCCAAAGTACATTTGGTATACGGCTTTGGCGTTGTGCTTTAGTGTGCCGTAGTAGCCGCGATTAGAAAAGTTGGTGCGCAGTGCTTCGGGCATTTCTAGTAAATCGGCGATCTCCCTCGGTGTGTGACCACTAGCAGCTAGGCGCAAGGTTTGATCGTGAATGTATCGGTACATATCGCGCTGCTTCTTCAAGAAATCGATGATTGTCTCATTGCCCCACAAGGGCCAGTGATGACTCCCGAAATACACCTCAGTATCCGGAAATAATTCGATGGCCTCGTTAATGTAGTGGCTCCACTTGCGGGCATCACGCACCTTGGCACCACGCAGGGTGTAGAGGTTATGCATATTACGAGATACCACTTCGGCGCCGCAGAAGGCTTTCAGTTCTGGCAGGTAAAAAGTCAGCTCAGCCGGTGCTTCGGAGCCAGCCGCATTTTGGAAAATGAACTCAACCCCATCGATGATGGTCGACTCTCCAGTGGTATCGATAATGTGGGTAGGCGCAGCGATACCGGGGCTACCAAAGGCAGGGCCTTTTCCAAGCCCGGATCCAATGTGGCCTTTTGCGGAGTGTTCTAGCTGGCTGCCGTACATGTACATAGAGCGTCGGCTCATGGTGCTACCCACGATAACGTTTTCACTAGTCGCTTCATCCATGAATCCAGCCGGGGCAAAAATCTCTGTGTTGTCTTCAGCACCTAGAACGGATGCTACCCCGCCGAAGTGGTCTATATGGGAGTGGGTGAAAATGATCGCCGAAACCGGCTCATTTCCGAGGTGTTCTCTGGCAAACGCAATTGCGGCAGCAGCAGTTTCCTTGGAGGTCAGCGGATCTACGATGATCCACCCGGTTTGCCCTTCGATAATGCTCATGTTGGAGAGATCAAAGCCACGCAGTTGGTATACGCCCTCAGTGACCTCAAAAAGGCCGTGATTATTATTTAGTGTGGCCTGACGCCACAGGCTGGGGTTAACGGTATCCGGGGCCTCGCCTTGTATAAAATCGTAGGAGGGCATATCCCAGACGGTGGAATCGCCGGGACCAGCTACCTCAAGCGCTGTTGGCACAGCGATGAGACCTCGGCGTGCATCCTCGAAGT
>JAPKBI010000498.1 GCA_028823475.1 Halioglobus sp.
CGATGATGCACAGAATGAAAGGCGGGTGGAATTACAGGCAGAAGGCGGTATGGTCGGTCTGCATAACGATGTGTAGGGTGTAGTGATGAGTGATCACGAAGATTTCGATCCGCTTGCCGACGCGCATCATGATACGCGGGCTATCCGCAGTGGTATTAGCCGCACGCATGAAGGGGAGCATTCAGAGCCCATATTTGCGACGTCGAGTTACGTTTTTTCTAGTGCAGCGGAAGCTGCAGAGCGTTTCTCCGGAGCGTCTCCGGGCAATGTTTACTCTCGATATACCAATCCTACAGTGCGAGCATTTGAGCAAAGACTTGCGGCATTGGAAGGCGCCGAAGCGGCCGTAGCGACGGCGTCAGGCATGGCTGCAATCCTAAGCATTTGCATGGCCCTACTCAAGTCGGGAGACCACGTGGTGTGTTCCCGTGATGTCTTTGGTACGACGATTAGTCTGTTTAGCAGATACCTTGCCAAATTTGGCATAGAGGTCACCTTTGTGCCGCTGCTCAATATTGAGGGATGGCGCAGTGCCGTGCAGCCTAATACGGCGATGCTTTTTTTGGAGACACCGTCAAACCCACTGTGTGAGGTCGCTGATTTAGCCGGTCTGTCCAAACTTGCGCACGTAAACGACTGTCTTCTAGTGGTAGATAACTGTTTCTGTACCCCCGCGCTGCAGCTGCCCCTGACCTTGGGAGCCGATATCGTTATGCACTCGGCAACAAAATATCTGGATGGCCAAGGGCGTTGTGTGGGTGGGGCCGTAGTCGGCCGCAAGCAGCATATGGATGAGGTGGTGACGTTTTTGCGCACTGCGGGTCCTACTATGAGTCCGTTTAATGCCTGGGTTTTTCTTAAGGGTTTGGAAACACTGCGCTTGCGTATGGAGGCCCATAGTCGGTCGGCGTTGGAGATTGCCCAATGGCTGCAGCAGCAACCGGCGGTGGAAAGGGTTTACTACGCCGGACTCAAGGATCACCCAGGGCATGCGTTGGCAGCCAAGCAGCAGTCGGCATACGGAGGGGTATTATCATTTCTTGTCAAAGGTGGGCGTGAACAGGCTTGGCAGTTTATTGACGCCACCCGTCTAATGTCGCTCACGGCTAACCTGGGTGACGCCAAGACCACGATTGTTCACCCGGCGACGACGACCCACGCGCGGCTCAGTGCAGAACAAAGAGAAGATGCGGGTATTCGCGACGGACTTATCCGCCTCGCTGTAGGCCTGGAAAACGTGGAAGATCTAAGAGCAGACTTGCAGCGGGGTTTTGCCGGAATTCGCTAAAAAGTGCGGCTTTTCGGGGCTTTATAATGCATATACAGGTCATCATCGATTCCGCAGTAGAAGAAATAGGACGAACCTTGTTGGGCAAAGAGCCTCAAATCAGGCTGGCTTTGTGTTGCCTATTTGCCCGAGGACACTTGCTGATTGAAGATTTGCCGGGAATGGGTAAAACAACGCTGTCTCATGCGTTGGCTGCTGTACTGGGACTATCCTGGAAGCGGGTGCAGTTTACCAGTGATCTCCTGCCAGCGGATATTCTGGGTGTTTCGGTATTCGACGCCAATGATGGTAGTTTTAATTTTCACCCGGGGCCTATCTTTACGCAGTTGTTGCTGGCAGATGAAATTAACAGGACTACCCCGCGTACCCAGAGCGCCTTGCTCGAAGCGATGGCGGAAGGGCAGGTCACTGTTGAGGGCGAGACACGCCCCTTGCCACAACCCTTTTTTGTCATTGCCACGCAAAACCCAATTCATCAGTCTGGAACATATCCTCTTCCTGAATCTCAGTTAGATCGTTTCTTGATGCGATTGGAGCTGGGCTATCCACCGCCGCGCGCAGAACGTGAAATGCTTGAGCGTCGTCATAGTGCGGCTTTAGAAATCAAGCATCCACGCCACTGTATAGACATGGATCAATTGGAAATGATTCGGGTTGCAGTGAGTCAGGTGCACGCCTCCGATAATTTGTTGGATTACCTGCAGCGGTTGGTCGCTTATACCCGCCAGTCAGCAGAGTTTGAAGTCGGTTTGTCGCCGCGTGGCGCGCTGGCGTTACTGGACTGCGCCAAGACGTGGGCAGCGATGCACAATCGTGGACACGTGGTGCCAG
>JAPKBI010000499.1 GCA_028823475.1 Halioglobus sp.
CCTGCCACAGGAAAATATCCGATGCCGCGTTATAGAGATTTTGAAGAGCTTACTGTCGCAAGCACGTTATTTAAGCGTCTCTCTGGTCTGAATCATGACATCTACCCGACGATTTTTAGCTCGCCCGTCAGTGTCGTCGCTACCGTCGGCTTTTACGTTGGGAGCGATGGGTTGAGTCTCGCCCAGGCCTTCAGTATTGATCACCTCAGCATTAATCTGGGCGTAGTTGACGAGCCAGTTTTTGACTGAAGTGGCGCGGCGATCAGACAGTTTCATATTGTAACTTCCACTGCCCTTGGCGTCAGTGTGGCCGATGATGGTGACATCGCCTGTGCGTTTTTCTCGTATGATCAGTCCCAGTTTTGTGAGCTCGGTCTCTGCTGTCGGTTTGATCTCGGCTTTATCGAAATCGAATAATATATCGCTGGATAGGGCCACACTGATCTCCATCTCGCCGATCTTGGCTCCCAAGTCATTGATAGCCTGGTTCAGTTCCTCGACCGATGCCAACAGGGTCAGGCCTTGGCCGTCGATTGCAGCATCCAGTCCCTCGATCTCTCGGATGTCCTCAATAAGCGATTGCGCGCCTTGATCCGGTCCCAGCGTCAACAGTGATAGCTTAGCGGCATCGTGAGCAGTGGGGTCATCGGACTGGTCGGCCTCCCAAGCGATGGCGCTTATAGTGAAAAACACAGTTGCGACCGCAGCGGTGGTAGCGTTGTGCTTGAGCACCGCCCTCATCGCGAAATGGCCAATTCCTCAAACGGCAGCACACCCGGTATCACTAGATTGATGGACTTGACAGTCGCCGGGGGGGCAGGAAACTTAAACCATACCAACTGCTTGCCGCCAGCAGCGATTTTCTTGCTGATGTCCCCGGCGCTGTTCATAGGGGCACCGATCCACTTGTCTTTACTGTCCTTTAACACATGATATTTTTTCTTTTCGGTATCGTCTATGAAGTAGACTCCAGAAAAGTTGTAGTAGATCCTCACCTTATCCTTGCCAGTATTGCGATAGACCAGCACAACCGTGAATATATTATCGAGAATGCTGGCCTTAATTACGTCCACGTCCATATCACCGGACATACTCATTTGAGTCTGGAGCGGGTCTGCTGCCCAGGCTCGGCTGTCGCTAAAAACAGCCAACAACACGATAAGTATGAGTGCGCGAGGTAAGTGTTGGTTTTTCATATGATGCCTCCCTGATTTAGTTGCTTATTACATACCTAAGTGTAGCTAATAGGTTGCCGTTGGCAAGTGCCCCCATTTGGAACAGCGGCGGTCGATCTTGCTAAAGGTCGTCAAATTGGACATGCGTTTAGTCTATGACTCCATTCGCTTTATTCAGAGAGAGTGCCGGCGGCGTGAGTAGTGCCTTTTCGGTGCCAATTTCGTGGGTCCAGTTGATAATAATGGCAAAGCTCGTCATATAGCTCAGGACGTCTATCGTACAATTGGTGTGGCTCTTCAAAAAAAGTTTCGGTGGCGACCGCAAAAAATTCTGCTGGATTAGTTGCGCCATAGGTATCCATGACCGTAGTCTGATGCCTCCGACTACGCTCTCTCAAATCCTCGAAATTTTCCGTAAACACCTTCGACCACGATTTATAAGTATTGTGACGCAGCGGTGGCGCACCATTAGTCGTACCGGATTCGGCATCCAGTTGGTGAGCAAACTCATGCAACACGACGTTATGACCATCGGTAAAATCTGTCGCACCGTTTTTAACGTCGTCCCAGGAAAGAATGACACGGCCGTTGCCCCATGACTCTCCTAGCACATGGTGTTCTGACGATTTCACAACCCCATCCGCCTGCAGCTCCTCGCGTTTTACACGAAATGCAGAAGGGTAAATAAGGATGGAGGATAGCTTCGGATAGACTGCCCAGCCGTGATTCAACAGCAAAAGGCATGCCTCTGCAGCAATGATGACTCGCATTTGGTCGGTCACGACCAATCCGGCGCATCCATAAAACCGTTTACGGGCGAGAAACACCAGAATAAGCTGACGCAGCCGACGCTGTTCTTGCAAGGATAGGCAAGAATAGACATCTAGTGCTGCCGTTAGGCATGCTAGCCATTCCTCAGGAAAAGGGCGGCTGCGAACCCA
>JAPKBI010000500.1 GCA_028823475.1 Halioglobus sp.
TATTGATCCTGATACTCCGGTTTCCGTTTTTCAAAGAAAGACAATCCTGCCTCCATCGCATCGTCTGTAAGAGCTAGCAGAGACTGGTGTCGATCTTCAACTGCCATCGCCGACTCCAGGCTTGACGCATCAACACTGAAGTTCAGTGCGTCCTTAGTAAGCCGTAACCCCATGGGCGATGTCAGCAACATGTCATCAATAAAACCCTGGGCGGCACTCTCTAGCGCATCATCGGCTACGACCTCAGACACAAGGTTAACGGCCAGCGCCCTGACCGCATAAATAAAGCGACCCGTCAGCAGCAACTCCGACGACACTGACGTGCCTACGAGTCTAGGGAGAAAATAACTACTTCCCATATCGCAACCGGTCAATCCGATTTTGATATAAGCCGCGTTCATTTTCGCACTTTCTCCGGCAATACGAATGTCAGAAGCCAAGGCAAGACTGAAACCGCCACCGCAGGCCGCGCCTTGCACCAGACCAATAATAGGTTGGGGGCATTTACGCATCGCTAGGTAGATACGGCCGATACGACGTTGCACAGACCAGACATCGCGTGGATTGCGCTGTTGAGAATCAAATGCGCCCGCGGCAAGATCAAGCCCCACACAAAAATGTCGGCCATTTGCCTTCAGCACGACGATGCGGACATCCTCTCGTTCGCGCAGGCCCTCGAAGTATGCGACTAGTGCGTCAACCATCTCCGTATTCAGTGCGTTACCTGCCTCCGGCCGGTTGAGCGTAACCCACTCCACTGACCCGCGCGCCTCAACCAATAACACCTGCTCTATAGCCAATGAAAACCTCCTTTCCGCCTTAGTATACCAAGCGAGTAAACCGTTAAAATCCTGTTTGCAAGCACTGCATCACGCCCAAAGAATCGCATCTGTTGGTTGTGTTAGAAAAAATCATCCCGTATGTTCGACCTGATGTCCACAAAATCTGCACGAGGAACAGTCTCTTGAATACCTATCGCGAGGGGTGGAAAACACTTCTGGATCAGTTACACCAGCGCACCACCCTCGCCGAATCAATGGGCGGAACCGACAAAGTCAAAAAACAACACGAAAAAGGTCGGCTCACTGTAAGAGAGCGCATAATAGGCATTTGCGATAATGCCAGCTTCAATGAGTATGGCGCACTCGCCGGCGGCAACCACCCAGGCGAGCAGGAAACACTCGCTGGAGATGGCCTCGTAGGGGGTACAGCACGCATAGATGGCCGCAGCTTCGTGGTCATAGCTGAGGACTTTACGGTCAAAGGTGGCTCAATCGGACATCCCAATGCCGCCAAGCGTACCCGATTGGTGCGACTGGCACTGGAACAGCGACTACCTCTCGTGCTGATGCTGGATGGTGCTGGGGAACGCGCAGGAAACCAAGGGGAGCGCTACCCTAACAGCCCCAATGATCTGCAACTGGTTGCGGACCTGAAGGGGCTGGTCCCCGTGGTGACGCTGGTACTTGGCACCTCTGCGGGTCACGGCGCACTGACAGGAATGTTTGCCGATCTGATTATCATGGCGGAAGGCTCAGCCTTATTTTCTGCTGGCCCGCCTCTGGTAAAAGCAGCCCTCGGAATTGAAGCGACACCGGAGGAGATTGGCGGCGCAATCATGCACACGTGCGCTAGCGGCGTGGCGCATAACCTAGGCAAAACTGAGCAGGATTGTTTCGCCATGGCGCGCTATTTTTTATGTCTACTCCCGCCGCGAGCGGGCGACCCTCTTCCTGAATGCCGGGATCATCCGATGGCCGCGAGACGGAAAGTTGAAGCCTTAATGGACATCATTCCACCACAGGTGAACCAGACTTACGATATGCATCAGGTGTTACGCGAATTGGTCGACAGCCAGAGCCTGTTCGAACTACAACCCGATTACGGCCGCAGCATCATCACTGCCATGGCTCGGGTCGGCGGTATTCCCTGCATGCTGATTGCCAACCAGCCTTGCGTTGAAGCCGGGGCTATCACACGGCAGTGTGCTGAGAAGGCCAGCCACTTTATCGAGGTAGCAGACAACTTCGGCCTCCCGCTTATCAACTTGCTGGACAACCCCGGCGTCATGCCCGGGCCCGCAGCAGAAAAATCAGGGGTGCTAA
>JAPKBI010000501.1 GCA_028823475.1 Halioglobus sp.
GGCAATATATTTGATATTCTCAACCCTGGAAGCAGTATCGACCGAGATAAGGAGGTGTTATGAGCAGTACAGCAACGCCGTTTGAACAGCGCCGCGCGATACGGTCAGGAGTGCATACTGGCAACACCTCGGGCATGGCAGCGGGCTTTGTACAATGCAATGTCGTGATTCTCCCTGCAGAAAATGCCAACGATTTTCTCCGCTTTTGCCAGCTAAACCCTAAGCCTTGCCCACTCATTGCCGTCGGGGACGCAGGCGCCACAGCGTTGCCCGAGCTGGGCGATATTGACATCCGCACTGATGTGCCCCGCTACCGTGTGTTCCGTCAGGGAAAAATGACGGAAGAGGTCACGGATATCACACCACTGTGGCGCGATGATCTAGTGTGTTTTGCGCTAGGTTGTTCGTTTTCTTTTGAGGAGGCCTTGTTAGCTGACGGCCTGGAGGTGCGCAATGTGACCCAAGGCCTGAACGTACCCATGTATCAAACTGATATTGACTGTGCTGACGCGGGGCCTTTCTCGAGTAAGATGGTGGTCAGCATGCGCCCGTTCAACGCCAGCGATGCCATTCGCGCTATTCAAATCTGCACACGGTTTCCGGCCGTGCATGGCGCGCCCGTTCACTTGGGTGACCCCAGATTAATAGGCATTGAGGATCTGGAGCGACCGAATTATGGCGATGCCGTGCAGATACATGAGACTGAAATTCCGCTGTTCTGGGCCTGCGGTGTCACTCCACAAGTGGCTTTAACTGTGGCCAGACTGCCCTTTGCCATCACCCACAGTCCAGGGTGTATGCTGATCACTGATGTGCGCAACAGCCAATTGGCCGTGCTGCAAGAATAGGGAGAATCAATGCAACTTAACTGCGATCTGGGCGAAAGTTATGGCAACTGGAACATGGGGCATGATGCTGCCGTGATGCCCTTTATCGACCAAGCGAGTATCGCCTGCGGCTTCCATGCGGGTGATCCCTTGACCATGCGTAGCACACTGGCGCTGGCGGCACGCCACGGGGTAGCAATCGGCGCCCATCCAGCCTACCCCGATATTGTTGGTTTTGGCCGTCGCAGCATGACACTCAACCGCGATGAAATCATTGCCTGCCTGCACTATCAGGTGGCAGCACTGGAGGGCATGGCGCACAGTGAAGGATTAGCACTGTCCTACGTCAAGCCGCACGGTGCCCTGTATCACGACATGATGGCGCAGGCGAGCGTGCGCGCCGCCATCCTCCATGCGATAGCCAGCTACCACCGACCACTGACGCTGATGATGCAGTCCACCGCACAGGCCGATATGCACCGGGAGGAAGCGAAGATAGCCGGGGTAAAACTAGTCTTCGAGGCATTCGCCGATCGCTGCTATGGCGACGACGGTAGTCTCGTGCACAGAAGCCAGCCAGGCGCCGTGCACAATTCTGAGCGCATGCTCGCGCAGGTGCAGCAATTAGAACAGGACAGCACCGTGACCACTTTGAGCGGCCACATCATCCCACTGCAAGTCGATACCCTTTGCGTCCACGGTGACAACCCTGAAAGCGTGGCATCCATCGAAGCAATTCGTGCCTTGGTAAACGGCGGCTGAATCATAATGAAACTGCGTATAGTGGGCGAGGATGCCCTAATGGTCTATTTTGGAGACGTTGTGGATGCTCAGACTTCCGCTCGTGTCCAGGCCGCGACCAGCGCCATCGAGCATGTGATGGGCGACGACCTTATCGATCTGGTGCCCTCCTATGCCTCGGTACTGATTCTCTATAACCCTTTGCGCACCAACCACCTAAGCGTCGCGAGGCGCGTGCGGGACGTCCTTGGCACTGTGTCCACACCCGCCATCCTCGAGCGTCGCACTGTCGTGCTGCCAGTCTACTATGCCACCGAGGTTGGTGCCGACCTGGAGTCACTGGCTGAGCGCGCCGGTCTGCCTATCAGCCAGGTGATCGACCGACACGCAGGCGCCTCATACAGGGTTTACGCGATTGGTTTCGCACCCGGCTTTGCCTACCTTGGAGAAGTGGATGACCGAATTGCAGCGCCACGCCTAGCAACACCCAGAGCCCGTGTCCCGCGAGGCTCAGTTGCCATAGCAGATC
>JAPKBI010000502.1 GCA_028823475.1 Halioglobus sp.
TAAGGCACACCAGCCAGCTTCATTCTCTCGATAACAGCACTGGTCTTGGCCATCTGCATCAGGGAAATCAGCGCTTCCTGCATTCGCGCACCACCGGAGGCCGAGAAACAGACAAGAGGAATCTTATTTTCCAACGACATGTGAGCGGCGCGGGTAAACTTCTCACCTACTGCATATCCCATGGATCCGCCGTGAAACTCAAATTCAAAAGCGACCGCGATCACAGGTAAACCCTGCAACGTACCGCGCATCGCCACCAGCGCGTCCTTCTCGCCCGTCGCCTTTTGCGCTGAGATCAGCCGATCTTTATAGCGCTTCTTGTCTTTGAATTTAAGCCGATCTTCAGATACGATTTCAGACAGTATCTCCTCACTAGTCCCGGCATCAAAAAACCGGCTCAAACGTCTCCGCGCGCCGATACGCATATGGTGATCGCACTTGGGGCAAACATCTTCATTGCGCTCTACATCGGGCAGATATAGCACTGCCTCACATTTGACGCATTTTTTCCACAACCCTTCCGGCACAGTACTCGACGTCTTATCGCCAACAGAGCTGCGTACACCAGAGGGCAGAATTTTATCTATCCAGCTCATCGTGTTCTCCGCCATTGTATAGAAGGCGCCATTATAAACGCTGAGTGGCCCAACTAGGAAGCCGCGCTGTCGATCCCCTTGCGTATTTCGCCCAACAGTACAGCAACAGCCTCTATGGCCTGACCCGAATTGCCGCCATTAGCAACAGTCTGGGCCATGGCGTTGACCAGCGCACTGCCGACAACCACGCCGTCTGCTACCGCCGCTACCGTCCTGGCAGAATCAGCATCCTTGATACCAAAACCCACAGCTAGGGGCAATGCACTGTGTCTTCGAATAGCGGCAAGTCTCTGCGCGACTTCATCCGAGTCCATATGACCCGCGCCTGTGACACCTTTTAACGATACATAATAGATAAAACCACTCGCTCCCGCCGCAATACGTGTGATTCGCTCTTCAGGTGTCGTAGGTGCAACCAGAAATATGTTGTCCATGCCCACACGCTGAAGCTGAGCGTTAATGTCGTCAACTTCCTCGGGCGGAATATCGACTGTCAGCAATGCATCGAGGCCCGCCGCTGACGCGGCATCGGCGAACGCCGCATAGCCCATATACATGACCGGGTTGGCATAGCCCATCAGCAGCAGAGGCGTAGTGTCATCAGACTTGCGAAACTCCTGCACCAACTCCAGCACACGGCTTAGACACATGCCATTTGCGAGGGCGCGCTCGTGCCCCTGCTGAATCACCGGCCCTTCGGACATAGGATCAGAAAAAGGCACCCCCAGCTCAATGATATCCGCACCACTTTCCACCATCCGATGCATCAGCGGCACAGTGATATCTTGACTAGGGTCACCCGCGACAATATAGGGAATAAGGGCGGTTCGGCCCTGCTCTGCCAACTGCTGAAAACGTCCCGCAATACGACTCACTACTTTTACTCCAAAAAGGGTCGGCTAGACAACAATGCCATCGATCTGAGCTACCGTGAGAATATCCTTGTCGCCACGTCCCGACAGATTGACAATAATTGTCTGCTGCGGCGTCATGCTGGCTGCCAGCGTCTCTGCATACGCCAGCGCATGACTGGTTTCAAGAGCCGGCATAATGCCCTCTATCCTGGTCAGCTTGTGAAATGCGCGCAAGGCTTCATCATCATTCGCTACCACATAGTTCACCCTGCCTATATCTTTTAACCAGGAGTGTTCCGGACCTACACCGGGATAGTCGAGTCCAGCCGATATTGAGTGCGTGTCCATAATCTGACCGTCACTGTCTTGCATTAAATAGGTCCGATTACCGTGCAGCACACCTGGAGTACCTGCAGTAAGAGGCGCGGCATGCTGATTTGTGGAAATACCATGGCCACCCGCTTCCACGCCATACATAGCAACCGTCTCGTCTTGCAGGAAAGGGTGGAACAGCCCAATCGCGTTAGAGCCTCCTCCGACGCAGGCCACCAGCGCATCCGGCAAACGTCCGGTTTGCGCCAGGGATTGAGCGCGCGCTTCGCGCCCAATGACACACTGAAAATCTCTCACCAGCATCGG
>JAPKBI010000069.1 GCA_028823475.1 Halioglobus sp.
AGCCAACACGACCACGAGATCGCCCCCCGCTCAGTACAGATCGCCGGCAGCGAGCCCCTACAGATGGCCGCAGCTGCTCGCTACAACGTTGAACGTGGCGCGCAGATCATTGATATCAATATGGGCTGCCCTGCCAAAAAAGTATGCCGTAAAGCAGCAGGGTCCGCTCTACTGGCCGATGAAGTACGGGTGAAAGCTATTTTACTCGCGGTAATTGATGCCGTCGATGTGCCCGTTACCCTCAAGATTCGCACGGGCTCCGCGCCCGGCGCTAGAAATGGCGTATCCATCGCTCACATTGCCGAAGATGCCGGCATTGCAGCCTTGGCGGTACATGGTCGAACCCGTGCCTGTGCCTTCACTGGGCACGCAGAGTACGACACCATTGCTGCCATTGTCGCAGCGATAAATATCCCGGTGTTTGCCAATGGCGACATCAACTCCCCGCAGATGGCGGCCAAAGTAATTGCGCACACGGGTGCGGCCGGTGTCATGATTGGCAGGGCTGCCCAAGGTCGGCCATGGCTTTGCGGTCAGATAGCAACCTACCTAGACACCGGGATAATGCCCGCGCCGCCTTCGGCTATCCAGCAACTGACGACGCTTCATCGTCACGTCGCACAACTGCACCAGTTTTACGGTGACTTTATGGGCGTGCGTATCGCTCGTAAACATGTGGGCTGGTATTTGAACGCCGACCGCGACATGCGCGAACAACACAGACAATTTAATCGACTGACAGCTCCCGAAGAGCAGCTATATTACATAGAGCAGCTGTCGGGATTCGAATTTAATAAGGAAATTGCAGCATGACAAGGGCTGAACATTTACCCGTTACCGTAGCAAGCACATTGAGCGCCGCCAATGACAATGATCCGTTGGCAATAGAGGTCAGTAACCTGCGCGATTCAGTGACCACATCGGTGCGTAAATACCTGGCTGAATTGGATGGCCAACTCTCTACTGACGTTTATCAGATGGTATTGGCGGAAGTCGAAGCGCCGTTGCTGACAGAAATCATGGTCTATACCCGCAACAACCAAACCAAGGCCTCGCTGATGCTGGGCCTGAACCGAGGCACACTGCGCAAAAAACTCAAGCAGTACGACTTGATCAGCGATAAAGACTAAGGAAGCGGTATACACATGAGTGATCTCGTCAAAGTCAGGCGCGCCTTGATTAGCGTTTCCGACAAATCAGGTATTGGAGAATTTGCCAGCGCCCTGCGCGCACTTGGCGTAGAGTTGTTATCAACAGGTGGCACCTACCGCTTGCTGCGGGAGCTGGGGCTGGATGTGACCGAAGTCGCAGACTACACCGGTTTCCCCGAAATGATGGATGGGAGGGTCAAAACTCTTCACCCCAAAGTTCACGGTGGCATTTTGGGTCGTCGGGGGCAGGATGACGACGTGATGGCCGCGCATGGCATCGATCCTATCGACATGGTTGTGGTAAACCTCTACCCATTTGCTGCAACTGTCGCTAACCCTGACTGCACCGTCGAAGACGCCATCGAAAATATAGACATCGGCGGGCCCACCATGGTGCGCGCAGCGGCCAAGAACCACCCGTTTGTCACCATCGTGGTGAATGCCTCCGATTACGGCGACATCCTTAGCGAGATGCAGTCCAATGGCGGCAGCACCAGCCTGGAGAGTCGTTTTAATCTTGCGATCAAGGCCTATGAACACACCGCCGCTTACGATGGTGCGATCGCCAACCACTTTGGCACCCTGGTGTCAGGCGGCTCACAAAAATTCCCCCGCACCTTCAACGCCCAATTTCATAAAGTGCAGGAAATGCGCTACGGCGAAAACCCGCACCAGCAGGCGGCCTTCTATGTTGAGGCCAATCCCACTGAAGCAGGCATTGCTACCGCGCGCCAAATACAGGGCAAAGAGCTGTCCTACAACAACGTGGCGGATACCGACGCCGCGCTGGAGTGCGTCAAAAATTTCCATGAGCCTGCCTGTGTGATCGTCAAACATGCCAACCCCTGTGGAGTGGCAATCGCTGGAAGTATCAGTGAAGCCTATGACCTGGCCTTTGCTACAGACACCGAATCAGCCTTTGGCGGCATCATCGCCTTCAACCGTGAGCTGGACGCAAAGACAGCGGCAAGCATCGTGGAGCGGCAGTTTGTGGAAGTTATCATTGCACCCAGCGTCAGCGAAGAGGCGGCGGCACTGGTGGCAGACAAGAAAAACGTGCGCCTGCTGTCCTGTGGCGAATGGTCTGTACCCGGACCCGCTCTTGACTATAAGCGCGTCAATGGCGGCCTGCTGATACAGGATCGCGACCTAGGAATAATTACCCGAGATGATCTGAGCGTCGTCAGTAAGTGTCAGCCGACTGAGCAACAGTTACAGGATTTAATGTTTGCCTGGATCGTTGCGAAGTTCGTCAAATCCAACGCCATTGTCTATGCCGCCAACGGCCAGACCATTGGCGTCGGCGCTGGGCAAATGAGCCGCATTAACTCTGCGCGCATTGCGGCCATCAAAGCCGAGCATGCGGGATTGTCTGTGCAAGGCTCGGCAATGGCGTCCGACGCATTCTTCCCCTTCCGTGATGGCATCGACAACGCCGGGCAGGCGGGTATTGCTGCCATCATCCAACCGGGTGGCTCCATTCGTGACGATGAGGTGATTGCCGCCGCCGATGAACACGGTATGGCAATGGTGTTTACTGGAATGCGTCACTTTAGACACTAGGGAACTGGCATGAATATTCTCGTCATAGGCAGCGGTGGTCGTGAGCACGCTCTCGCGTGGAAAGCTGCCCAGTCAGCGGGCGTAGAGACGGTCTATGTCGCTCCCGGCAATGCGGGTACCGGCAAGGAAGTGGGGCTTGAAAACGTCGCCATCGACACGATGGACTTTAGTGACCTCGCCGATTTCGCCGCAAGCAACAATGTTGGTCTGACTATCGTAGGGCCCGAAACACCCTTAGTTAACGGTATCGTAGACTACTTCCAGGCACGTAACCTGCGCTGCTTCGGTCCAAGCAAAGGCGCAGCCCAACTGGAAGGCTCCAAGGCATTCACCAAAGATTTCCTAGCACGGCACAACATCCCTTCTGGCTCGTACGGCAACTTCACAGAACTGGAACCGGCTCTCGCCTACCTCCGAGAACAGGGTGCCCCAATTGTGGTAAAGGCAGATGGGCTAGCAGCAGGCAAGGGAGTCATTGTCGCGGAAACGCTAGCACAGGCAGAGGAAGCGGTCACCGACATGCTCTCTGGCAACGCGTTTGGCGAGGCTGGCTGCCGCGTGGTGATCGAGGAATTCCTGCCTGGCGAAGAGGCCAGCTTTATTGTGGTTGTTGACGGCCGCCACGTACTCCCCATGGCCACCAGTCAGGATCATAAACGCATTGGCGAGGGTGACACAGGCCCCAATACTGGCGGCATGGGTGCCTATTCACCCGCCCCGGTGGTGGATGCGGTGGTACACCAGCGGATCATGGATCGGGTGATTTTGCCTACGGTTGCAGGCATGGCGGCAGAAGGCAATGACTACACAGGATTCCTCTATGCGGGTCTAATGATTGATGCCGACGGTAACCCCCGGGTCATCGAATACAACTGCCGCTTTGGCGACCCTGAAACCCAGCCCATCATGATGCGCTTGCAATCGGACCTGGTGAAATTATGTGACGCCGCTCTGGATGGGACTCTGGAGCAAGCCGACGCTCAGTGGGATGAACGGTGTGCCATAGGAGTCGTTCTCGCCGCCGGCGGCTACCCAGCGGACTATACTCAAGGAGCACTAATCAATGGGCTCGATACCGTGCACGGTGATGATATTAAAGTGTTCCACGCAGGCACCGCACACAATGACCAAGGGGTTGTTACCAGTGGTGGCCGCGTCCTATGCGTCACGGCACTGGGTGAGGATATTGCCAGCGCACAACGCGCTTGCTATGCGGCGGCGGAAAATATTAGCTGGGACGGCATGACCCTGCGCACGGACATTGGTTGGCGCGCCATAGCGCGCTATAATAGCTAACGTAAATACCCAGACAGAAACCTATCATGCAAGAACGACGCCTCTCCTTACTAGACAAAATCATCGGCGAAGCAGACTCGGTAATGAAAACCATCACCAGCCGTGGCAATCACGCCAGCCGGCCATCGCCTTCGCAAGGCCACGTAGAATCAGACCTCTCAGAGCCAGCGCGCAAGCATGTGGCGGGATTGATGCGGGTTAACCACACTGGGGAGGTCTGTGCTCAGGCACTGTATCAAGGACAGGCACTAACCGCGAAATTACCCACGGTGCGCGATGAAATGCAGCAGGCTGCGCTGGAAGAAGTCGACCATCTAGTGTGGTGCGAAGAGCGCTTACAGGAACTGGGTAGCCGCGCCAGTTATCTGAATCCAGCGTGGTACGGCATGTCCTTTGCGCTCGGCGCAATCGCGGGTGCAATCGGCGATAAAGTGAGCCTAGGATTTGTAGCCGCAACGGAAGAGCAAGTGTGTGGTCATCTGCGCGACCATCTCAAACAATTACCCAACGAGGATAGAAAATCCTCGTTGATTCTGCAGCAGATGCTGGAGGATGAACAACGTCATGGTGATAACGCACTGGAAGCCGGTGGTATGGATTTTCCACAGCCAATCAAGCAGGCTATGAGTGCGTTATCGCTGCTGATGACCCGGACAAGCTACCGAATTTAATGGGGCTTTTTCGCACCGCCAATATTCTATAAGGGCACTCGTTGACGGCATTGATGATTACGCCGTTGACGGCGCAGGCATTCTTTGAAGCCTATTCTAAATATAGCCTATACTGCTGGAGCAAACTCCACGATCTCATAACTGTGGGTGATTTGCACACCAGCCGCACCCAGCATGATAGATGCAGAGCAATATTTCTCGGCGGAAAGCTCCACCGCCCGCTTTACGTGACTCTCTTTCAGCCCAACCCCGGTAACGACAAAATGCATATTGATCTGCGTAAAGACCGCGGGCACTGCCTCAGCCCGCTGCGCGTCCAACTCCACGCGGCAGTCCACCACCTGCTGACGCGATTTCTTCAGCATGGTCAACACATCATAGATCGAACAGCCCCCGGTCCCCAGAAGCAGCATTTCCATTGGGCGAGCCGCAAGATTGCGACCGCCGAGATCTTCCGGCCCATCCATCACAACGGTGTGTCCACTGCCGGACTCACCAACAAACATAGCACCGTCCGCCCACTTAACTGTCGCTTTCATTGAACACATCTTCCTGTATTAAAAACGCGCGGGATCTTAGCATAACAAAGTGAATTTTACTGACCCGCGATCATTGAAACGGTGGGACATATGTTCGAAACCGTAAACATAAAGGGTCGATGCCTGACCCGAAAAAAATGCGATTGCCGCACTCTCGAAGCACTCAGAAAAACAACTCGCGCAATTTCTGACCAGGCTCTTCAGCCCGCATAAACGCCTCCCCCACCAGAAAAGACTGCACACCGGCATCGCGCATCAGGGCCACATCCACCGCCGTGTGAATACCGCTCTCGGTGATAATCAATCGGTCAGTAGGAATATACGGCAACAGATCTAGGGTTGTTTCCAGACGTGTTTCAAAGCTGTGCAAATCGCGGTTATTAATGCCGATCAGTGGTGTTGCCAGCTCAAGGGCTCGCTCCAGCTCCGCGCGATCATGTACCTCTACCAACACATCCAGCCCCATCTCAGCGGCAGCGTGCGCCAATTCGCGCATTTGCTGATCCGCGAGCGCAGCCACAATCAACAACACCGCATCTGCACCCAATGCTCGGGCTTCTACCACCTGGTAGGGATCCACAGTGAAGTCCTTGCGCAATACAGGTAAGTCGCAGGCTGACCGCGCCTGCTCGAGATACGTTTCGCTACCTTGGAAAAAGTCCTTGTCAGTCAGCACCGAAAGACAGCAGGCGCCGCCCTCACGGTAACTGTTGGCAATCTGTATGGGGTTAAAATCCTCGCGAATCACGCCTTTGCTGGGCGAGGCCTTCTTTACTTCGGCGATAACAGCGGGGCCACCCGCGGCTACCCGTTGGTGTAATGCGGCAGAAAATCCACGCAGCGCACTCTGCTCTTGAATACGTCCTTCCAGACTGGCAAGAGAATGCTTGGATTTGCGTTCGACGACTTCTTCCGCTTTGCGCGCCAGAATTTTACGCAAAATAGTGGGCGCATTCTTCGCCACCACCTCAACCATGCCCGCGCATCAATTGCGTAAAATCAACAAACTGCTTGAGCTTTTCCGCCGCCAATCCACTGACCAAGGCGTCTTCAGCCATCGCAACACCGTCCGCCAAGGTAGCGGCAATCCCGCTAACATAAATTGTCGCACCGGCATTGAGGGCGAGCATAGCGCCAGCCTTTTTCGATGCCTCGTCATTGGCGCCCGATAAGGCACTACGAATCAGGCTCGCAGAGGCCGCCGCACTATTGACAGCCAAGCCGTCCAGACTCTGCATTGGCAGTGAAAAATCCTGCGGGCTAATGTGGTAAGTCTCAATATTACCATCACACAACTCCGTTACCGATGTGCCCGCAGCAATTGAAATCTCGTCTAAACCATCATCAGAGTGCACAATCATTGCGTGTTCGGACCCAAGCAATTTGAGGACTTCTGCCATGGGCTGACATAAATCTGCAGCGAATACGCCAATGAGCTGCCGCGTCACGCCGGCAGGGTTGGTCAAGGGCCCCAAAATATTAAAAACGGTGCGTATGCCCAACTCTTTACGCGGGCCAATCGCATGACGCATGGCGGAGTGATGCGCCGGGGCAAACATGAATCCCACCCCGACATCTGTAATCACTCGCGCTACCTGATTAGGGTCAAGATCCAGAGGCATCCCCAGTTCCTCCAACACATCAGAGCTACCACTGGTACTGGAGACTGAACGATTGCCATGCTTCGCAACTTTCGCTCCAGCAGCTGCGGCAACAAAACTTGCGCCCGTTGAAACGTTGAATAAATTAGCGCCGTCACCACCCGTCCCCACTAGGTCGACCAGATGGGGATCGCTCACGATTACCGGTGTAGCGAGATCACGCATTACCTGCGCCGCGCCAGCAACCTCTTCGGTTGTCTCTCCTTTCATGCGCAAGGCAACGAGCAGTCCGCCTACCTGCGCATCAGTGGCGTCTCCAGACATTATCTGGCGCATCACAGCCTGCATTTCCTCGCGCTGAAGGCTATTGCCCTCCACTACTTTGGCCAAAGCCTGTTGAATATTCATTCTTAAATCCTCTACTGCTGCAGAAAATTGCGCAACAAATCGTGCCCGTGCGCTGTGAGTATCGATTCCGGATGAAACTGCACACCTTCAACAGCCAACTCCCGATGACGTAACCCCATAATTTCATCGAGCTCACCCGATTCAGTCTCGGTCCACGCGGTAATTTCCAGACAATCTGGCAGGCTCTCCCGCTCCACCACCAAGCTGTGATAGCGCGTCGCCTCAAACGGCTGACTGAGGTCTCGAAATACGCCATCACCTCGATGGTGTATCGGCGACGTTTTTCCGTGCATTACTCTGCGTGCACGCACCACTTTACCTCCGAAGACTTGCCCAATGCTCTGGTGACCCAGGCAGATACCAAGCAAAGGCACCACCCCAGCGTAGCGGCGAACAACTTCCATAGAGATACCCGCTTCGTTTGGCGTACACGGCCCGGGAGAAATGACAATTTTCTCGGGTGCCAGTAACGCCACATCATCCACCGTAATCTCATCGTTTCTGACCACTCGCACCTCAGCGCCAAGTTCGCCCAGATACTGCACCACGTTGTAGGTGAACGAATCATAGTTATCAATCATTAACAGCATGTTCACTCTCCCCTGCTAGCACCATGGACGCTGCACGAAACATAGCACGGGCCTTGTCATGGGTCTCCTTCCATTCCATTACCGGAATGGAGTCGGCAACGACACCGCCCCCCGCCTGCACATACAATTTTCCATCCTTGATCACCGCTGTACGAATAGCGATCGCGGTATCCATATCTCCCGCCCAGGAAATATAGCCCACCGCACCGCCATAGACGCCGCGCTTGACCGGCTCCAGCTCATCGATAATTTCCATGGCACGGATTTTAGGTGCCCCGCTCAGAGTCCCCGCTGGAAGCGTAGCGCGCAACACATCAAAGGCAGACTTACCAGACTTCAGCTTGGCACGAACGTTCGACACGATATGCATAACATGAGAGTAGCGCTCCACCACCATTTTATCCGTCAACTCTACCGAACCGGTCTCCGCAATTCTTCCCACGTCGTTGCGCCCAAGATCAATCAGCATCAGATGCTCGGCGATCTCCTTCGGGTCAGCCAACAACTCGGCTTCCATAGAGTCGTCTTCATCCTCGGTAAGGCCTCGCCGCCGCGTCCCCGCAATAGGACGCACCGTCACCACGCCTTTTTCCAGCCGGGCCAGAATCTCCGGCGAGGAACCCACAATGTGGAAATCTTCCATGTCCAGATAATACATATACGGCGACGGGTTGAGATTGCGCAGAGCCCGATAGAGGTTCAACGGCGGCGCGCTAAAAGGAATACTCATCCTCTGCGAGGGCACCACCTGCATGACGTCACCGGCCAACACGTATTCCTTGACCTTCTCAACACTTGCTTCGTAGGTCGCCTGGGTAAAGTCAGATTCGGCCTGCTGCTCTAGCGTCGAACTATCTGCCGCCTCTAACACCACCTCTGGCAGGGACCGCATAGGCTCGCGCAAACGTGCCACCAAAACTGACAGACGTTCCTGCGCCTTTTCCAACGCATGATCAGCTGAAGGATCTGCATTAACTATCAGACGAATCGTGCCGGCGAGATTATCGAACACCAGCACTTCCTCAGACACCATCAGCAAAATGTCGGGCGT